>JAUZEX010000355.1 GCA_030838815.1 Actinomycetota bacterium | reverse complement strand
ACCCCGGGGCGGAAGCCTTCGATGAGCACGTCGCTGGTCTCGACGAGGCGGAGGACGGCCACGACCGCCTCGGCCTGCTTCAGGTCGACGCCGACCGACCGGCGGCCCCGGTTGAGAACGTTCGCCGGAACGGCGTCGACTCCCCGGGCGCCGGTGGGCCGTTCGAGGCGGATGACGTCGGCCCCCATGTCGGCGAGCATCATGCAGGCGAACGGGCCGGGGCCGATCCCGGCGATCTCGATGATGCGGTATCCCTTGAGCGGTCCCATGTCTCGCACCTCATCCTCGCTGGTCGCCGTCCACCACGACCTTTCTGCGGCCAGGCTCGGGTTCGGCGCTCGGCCGAAGGGTAGCTTTCGACTCCGTGCGGATCGCCACTTGGAACGTCAACTCGCTCAAGGCCCGGCTGCCCCACGTCGAGCAGTGGTTGGAGTACGCCCAGCCCGACGTGCTGTGTATGCAGGAGACCAAGCTGGCCGACGAGGCCTTCCCCGTCATGCCCTTCAACGCTCTGGGCTACGAGGTCGCCTTCCACGGCGAGGGCCGCTGGAACGGGGTGGCGATCGCCTCCCGCGTCGGGCTCGAGGACGTCGTGGCCGGGTTCCATGAAGGCCCCGAGGAAGGGCCGGTCGAGGCCCGCCTGATGTCGGCCACCTGCTCCGGGGTGCGGGTGTCGAGCCTCTACGTGCCCAACGGCCGGGAGGTCGGGACGGAGCACTACGACCGCAAGCTGGAGTGGCTGGCGGGTGTGTCGCGCTGGCTGAGGGCCGCCCACAAGCCGTCGGAGCTGCTGGCTCTGTGCGGCGACTTCAACATCGCCCCGACCGACCGCGACGTCTACGACGCGAAGAAGTTCGTCGGCGCCACGCATGTGAGCGAGCGGGAACGCGACGCCCTGGGTGCGCTGCTGGAGTGGGGCCTGGTCGACGGATTCCGCCAGCTCTACGACGACGACCGGCTGTTCACCTGGTGGGATTACCGGGCCGGCGACTTCCACTCCGGACGGGGCATGCGCATCGACCTCATGCTGCTGTCGGAGCCATTGGCCAAGAAGGTGACCTGGGGCCTCGTCGACCGCAACGCCCGCAAGGGCAAGCAGGGCGTCCCGTCCGACCACGCGCCCGTCCTGCTCGACTTCGACCTGTAGCCGGTGACCACGGCGGGGTCGGGCGGCTCCGAGGACTCGTTGCGCCGGCGGGCGGCGGCGTGGCCGGTGGCCCGACTGGGGACGGTCGGTGCCGAGGGCCGCCCGCACCTCGTCCCCTGCTGCTTCGCCCTCGACGGCGACGTCGCCTACTCCGTCGTCGACCACAAGCCCAAGCGCTCGACTGCGCTGCGCCGCCTGGACAACATCCGGGCCAATCCCTCGGTGTGCCTGCTCGTCGACCACTACGAGGAGGACTGGAGCGCGCTGTGGTGGGTGCGCCTCGACGGCATTGCCCGGCTGGTGGCGGACGGGCCCGAGCACGAGCGCGCCATCGCGCTCTTGTGTGCCAAGTACCCCCAGTACCGCGCCACTCCCCCGTCCGGCACGGTCGTGGCCATCGACGTGCGCTCCTGTCGGACCTGGGCCGCCGGACCCTAGGACCGGCCCGTTTCACGGTCGGATGCGCGATCCATCTGACTGGATCGGACGGATCGCGCATCCGAACCCGACCGCGCCGCGCTCCTGGCATCATCACCGGCGGCGGCGGGCGGCGTCGAAGGCGGACCGGAATCGCGTGGTGATTTCCGCCTGGATCGCTTTGGGGGCGTAGGACCGACGGCGGTAGATCTCCTCGTACTTTGGCAAGAGGTCGGGCCGGACGTCGGCCAGCCAGCGGAGGTACTCCTCCCGGACGCCGGGCCGGAGATGGAGCACGATCGGGGTGGCCGACTCCACGCCCGCCTCGACCAGCGCCTTGGCCAGCGCCTCGAGCTGGGCCGGGCTGTCGGAGATCCCCGGCAGGATCGGCGCCGCCAGCACGCCGGTGGGCACGCCGGCCTCCCGGAGGCGGGCCAATGCCTCCAGCCGCCGCCGCGGGTGGGGCGTGCCGGGCTCGCTGAGCTTCCACACCTCGTCGTCGACGGTCCCGACCGAGAACGCCGTGTGCACCGTGGTCTGCCGGGCCGCCTCGGCCAGCACGTCGAGGTCCCGCAGGATGAGCGTCGACTTGGTCAGGATCGAGAACGGGTTGCGGGCCTGGCCCAGAACTTCGACGATCCCCCGGGTGAGCCGGTACTTCCCCTCGCAGCGCTGATACGGATCCGTGTTGGTGCCCATGGCGATGAGTTCACCCGCCCACCGCTTGGCCTGCACCTCCGCCCGGACCCGCTCGACCGCGTTGACCTTGACGACGATGCGCCGCTCAAAGTCGCGTCCGGCGTCGAGATTCAGATACTCATGGGTCGGCCGAGCAAAGCAGTACCGGCACGCATGGCTGCAGCCCCGGTACGCGTTGATCGTGTAGCGGAAGGACATGCGGGATTGCGGGGGGACGGGGTTGATCACCCGTTGCGCCCGCACTTCGAGGAACTCGAGGTCGCGGAACTCGCCGTGGCCGGCGCGCCACGTGGGGCCTTCTTCGGCGAAGAGGGGCTGCTGGGCGGCGCCCTCGTCGGCGAGACGCCAGCGGAGCTGGGCCCGTGCCGCTTCCGATGCCCTGGCCATGGGCCAGAGTGTAGTCGAACGTATGTTCGCTGTCGAGCGGGTCAGCCGGCGGCGAGGCGCTCGCGGACCAGGGTCGAGACGATCTTGCCGTCGGCCCTGCCGGCGACCTTGGCTGTGACGGCCTTCATGGCCGGGCCCATGGCGCCCATTCCGGAGAACCCGCCTTCGGCCAGCACTTCGCTGACGAGGGCCTCGAGTTCATCGGAGGAGAGGGCGGCGGGCAGGTAGACGGCGAGGACGCCTGCTTCGGCCAGCTCGCGGTCGGCCCGGTCGGTGCGCTCGGCGGCCCGGAAGGCTTCGGCCGCCTCCTCCCGCTTCTTCACCTGCTTGGCCAGGACCTTGAGGACCTCGTCGTCGTCGAGATCGCGGGCCTCCTTGCCCGACACGGCCGCTTCCTTGATCCCGGCCAGCGCCATCCGCAGAGCCGAGGTGGCCAGCTCGTCGCGCCGCTTCATGGCTGCGGTCAGGTCGACCCGAATCTGATCGGCGAGCATGGGGTTCCCTCCGTGGTCCGGCGGCGGGGCTCAGCCGCTCTGATTGGGTCCGACCCGGTCGAGGCTGATGCGCAGGAGCACCCGGCGCTCCCGCTCCATGGCCGCCCGGTACTCGTCCCAGTCCGGGTGTTCGCCGGCCACCCGCCGGTAGTACTCGACGAGCCCCTCCATGGCCTCCGGGAGCGACACGATCGCCGCCCGCCCGTCGACCAGCACCCACTGCCCGTAGAAGCCGTCGCTCATGACGCACAGCGACGCCCGGGGGTCACGGCGCAGGTTCTTGGTCTTCATCGCCGTCTCCCGGGTGCTCACCACGACCATCCCGTCAGGGTCGACGTCGGTGGCCACGGGCGACATCTGCGGGCTGCCGTCGGCCCGGTAGGTGGCGAGGACAGCGTGGTGGTTCTTCCGGATGAAATCGCGAGCGG
This sequence comes from Actinomycetota bacterium, assembly GCA_030838815.1. Lineage (GTDB taxonomy): Bacteria > Actinomycetota > Acidimicrobiia > IMCC26256 > BP-133 > BP-133. Next base: position 8,643 of record JAUZEX010000355.1, on the reverse strand, counting down.
TATCGGCGTCCATCCGCCAGACGCTATCCGGTGCGGCGTCGGGCGCGAGGAGACCCCGGTCGCCCGGGGTCTCCTCGCCTACCAGGGGGCCTGGGGTCAGATCTCGGTCAGCTGAGGGTTGTGCTGACTCCGCTGACCCTCGAAACCGTTGGACGACGTGGGCCCGCTGCCGTCCGAGCCCATCGACGTTCCACTGACCTTGTCCTTGATCTGGTCTATTCCGGACTGTGCCTTCTCCCACGGCCCCTGGCCGGCCCGGGACCCGGCCAGGAACCCGAGGCCGAATACGCCCAGCGTCCGCATCTTGAGCAGTTTCATCACGTCTCCTCCGGCGTCCCTGTCATTCCCTGTCAGGGAGACGTTCCCCCCGTCCGTGGCGGGCAAACCGCCGCTCCCAGGGTCAGAACTCCCGGGGTCAGAACCCGGCCGCCAGCCCCTCGGAGCGGGGGTCCGACGCCGCGGTCAGGCCGTCGGCGTCGATCCGGATGAGGTGGGCGTGACCCATCCCGTCCTCGTAGGGGCCGGCCATCGTCAGCCGGTGGCCGTGCCGGCGGAGGCCGTCGATGACGGCAGCCGGGAAGCGGTCCTCGATCCGGACCGAGAAGTCGCCCGGATCGACGACCCAGCGGGGAGCGTCGAGGGCGGCGGCCGGGTCGTCCCCGTCGTCGACGAGCCGGGCCAGGAGCTGGACCTGGGTCTGAAGCTGGCCGTCGGCCCCCATGGTCCCGAAGACGAGCCAGGGCCGGCCGCCGCGCCGGGCCAGGGCCGGCATGAGCGTGTGGAGGGTGCGCTTGCCCGGCGCCACGACGTTGACGTGGGACGGGTCGAGCCTGAAGTGGGCGCCCCGGTTGTGGAGGTTGATCCCCCAACCGGGCACGGTCACCCCGCTCCCGAACCCGTTGTAGTTGGATTGGATGAGACTGACGCACAGCCCGGAACCGTCGACGGCGCAGAGGTAGGCCGTGTCCCCCCCGCCACCCCGGGCCGGTCCGGGGACGGGCGCCATCCCGTCGGCAGCGACGGCCGCCGAACGCTCGGGGTCGGCCAGTGCGTCGGGCGGAAGACGCATGTGGTCGGGGTCGGTGAGGTGGGCGTCGCGCTCGGCCAGGGCCAGGGCAACGGCGTCGATGAGGCGGCGCTGCCGGTCCGGCCCGTCGGGCGGAAGGGGTCCGGCCCGGTCGAGGAGGTGCAGGGCGAGCAGGGCCGCCGACCCCTGGCTGTTGGGCGGCAGTTCCGCCACGGCGAGATCCCGGTACCGGCCCTCCAGGGGCTGGACCCACTCCCCCCGGTGGGCGACGAGGTCGGCGGCGTCGAGCAGCCCACCGAGCCGCTGGACGTGGCGGGCCACGGCGTCCCCGATCTCCCCCCGGTAGAAAGCGTCGGGCCCGCCGGAGGCGACGGCTTCGAGCGTGCGGGCGAGCTCCGGCTGGACGAGGCGTTCGCCGGCCGCGGCGCGCCCGTAGATGGCGTCCCAGTCCCCCCAGCCGGGCTCGGCCGGCCGCCCGGCGCGGATCCGCGCCGCGCCGGCGGCGGTGAGGGGGAAGCCGCCGGACGCATAGGCGATGGCCGGCTCGGCGAGCTCGGCAAAGGCTCGGCTCCCGAACCGTTCGAGCACGGCGAACCAGGCCTCGACCGCGCCGGGGACCGTGATGGGGAGCGGGCCGTGGCGCGGCATGGCGCGATGCGACCCCGGTGCCGGTGGGTCGGCGGTGGTTGATGGCCGGGCGTGGCCGGCGGGAGCGACGCGTTCGAGCACGGCGTCGGGCGTCGCCGCGGCCGGGGCACGACCGGAGCCGTTGTAGCCGTGGAGGGCGCCGTCCCAGACGAGGGCGAAGCAGTCGCCCCCGATGCCGCAGGTGTAGGGGGCGACGACGCCGAGAACCAGGTTGGCGGCGATGGCGGCGTCCATGGCGTTGCCGCCGTTGCGCAGCACCGCAGCTCCGGCGTGGCTGGCCAGATAGTGCGGTGTCGCCACAGCGGCGGTGGCGAACCGATGGGCGTCGAAGACCGGACTCAAGCGGCGGTCAAGCGTCCTCGACCCGGCGCAGCTCGGCGGTCAGGTGCCCCTGGAGGGCCTGACCCGCCGCGGCCAGATGGACCTCGTACCGGAGGACGCCGTCGCCGCCGAGCTCGAACCGGCGGCTGAGCCCCTTCACCTCCTTGGCCGTGGTGGCGAGGGCGATCGACGTGGCGGTGAGGTCGATGGTCCTGCCGTCGACCGTTCCCTCTTCGATCTCGGCGATCCCGGTCGGGTGGGCCAGGACCACCTCGAGGCGCCCGTCCGGCTTCGGACGCCAGTAGCCCGTCTCGGCGTGGAGGGGCCGCTGGTCGTCGAGGGCCCAGGTCCGCTGCTGATAGGCCAGGAACGGCTTGCCCGCCATGGCTGCGAACCGGATCTCCTCGCCGTAGGCGAAGGAGGCGATCGTCGGATAGACGCCCTGCCCCTCCCCCCGCCAGGCCCCGAGGAGAAAGGCGATGGACTCGACGTCGGGATGCATAGGACCCCGACGCTACCGCCGGGGCTGGTGGCGCGTCCCGCTTCGGTCAGGCGGCGGGGGCGAAGGTGCAGACGAGGGCGCAGCGCTGCTCGCCGTGCAGCATGCAACGGGGCTGCTGGATCAGCACCTGCTCGCCGTAGTAGTCGGCCGTGCCGGTGACGAAACCCTCGGCCAGGGCACACAGCCGGCGGGCCGACCGGTAGCCGAGCACGATGCCGCCGGGCGGGTCGACCTCCAGCACCTCGAGGTCGAGGGGGCCGGCATCCACGTCGGACGGAGGCCCACCGCCGGGATGGAGGATGGCGTTGAGCGTGAGCAGGAACGACTCGGCGCTCTGGTGGGGAGCGAAGATCAACGGATACCGCTCGGCCAGCAGGGGCACGGCCGCCCGCCCGAACCACCGCAGCCGCTCCTCGGCGTTCATCTCCGGCGCCACCGGGAGGGCGCCAAGCAGGCGGAAGAGCTCGTCGTCCGGGTACTGATCGAAGGGCAGGTAGCCCCCCACATCCACCTTGGCCAGCAACGCAGCCCAGGCCCCCGCGCCGAAGCGGCGGTTCACCGCTTCTTCGAGCAGGTTGAAAATGATCCCGGTCACGCCGATCGAGTTCGACGGAGAGTGGTTAAAGACCTCGTTTTGCGGCACAGTGTGCCAGTGTTAGCAGAAGCGCACTCTCGAGCGGTGGATCGAACGCGCGTTTGGGGCCTCGCTCCGGCAGACCGGCCTCACCCTTCTGCCTATGCGCCAGTCCGGTACGCCGGCGGCGCATTTATCGGGGCCCTATGAATATACGAATTGACCGTCAGCAATTCTGGGTGCCCGGAGCGGGGCTCGAACCCGCATGCCCTTTCGGACAATAGCTTTTGAGGCTATCGCGTAAACCGATTCCGCCATCCGGGCTTTGATGTTTTGGCTAATTCCGATTGATCGACTTATCCAATCGAAATAATGCCTCTTCGATATTAGCGCCTCGGGCCGAGCCGGCCTTCTCGGCGGCCCAGGCGTTGCGGAGCATTCGTTCGAAGCTGTAGGCGACGAGCGAGGTGGCGGCCTGGACCAGGAGGCCGAAGGCCGCTTCGGCCCGTTCGCCCTCTTCATGGGGGTCGAGCCCGGCGGCCCGGAGGGGCTCGCCGACGTACTTGGCGTAGAGCTGCACCGCGCCGGCGGCCACCTCCTGCATCGTCGAGATCTGCAGCCGGGCCAGCTGCATGAACTCCTCCATCGGCAGCCCCACACCCAACAGACTCAACAGCATCCTCACGGCCCTCACGTCGGCGCCGGTGTAATAGGGACCGCCGCTGCCCTGCCGGGCCCGGATGACGCCCGAGGCCTCCAGCGACCGCAGGACGGCCAGCGGGACCCGGGTCCGGTCGGCCAGCTCCTGAGGGGCGAAGTGCTCGTCGTCGGCCACCGGGGGCAGGGCCGGGGCGGTCCGCTGCGTGTCGCCGTGCTGGCGGGACAGCAGCCCGGCGATGGCCTTGAGCGAGTAGCCCTTGCCCTTGAGCTCCCGGATCGTCCGCAGCCGCTCGAGATGGCGGTCGTCGTAGAGAGCCAGGCGGCCCTCCCGGCGCGGCGGGTCGACCAGACCCTTGGTCTGGTAGGAGCGCAGCAGCTCGACGGTCACGCCGGCCGCCGCGGCCAGCTCCTCGACCCGGTAGGCCACGTCTGGGGCTCCCCCTGTCCAATCGATTCGATGAAACGTAACACGTAGTTGTCGAATGGTTAGTGGCCCGTATGTAACCCTGTCACCGAGGTCGCGGTCGGAAGCCTGGATGCCAGAACGGGGTCAACGGTGCCCCCGAACCAGTGGGTTGAAAGGGAGCCAGAAGGTTTTGGGGTTCGCCGTCATCTTTCCGGGCCAGGGCACGCAGGGCGCCGGCATGGGATCGCCGTGGCACGGCCATGCCGCCTGGGCCGTGGTGGAGCGGGCCGAGGAGGCTCTCGGGGAGCCGCTGGCCCACCTCCTCCTGGCTGAGTCGGCCGACGACCTGGCCCGCACCCGGGAATCGCAGCTGTCGGTGCTGTTGACGTCGCTCGTCGTCTGGGAAGCGGCCCGGGATGCGGTTCCCAGCCCGGTCGCCTTCGCCGGCCACTCCCTGGGCCAGATCACCGCCCTCATCGCCTCCGGAGCCCTTTCCCTGGAGGACGGGATCCGCCTCGCCGCCCGGCGGGCCGAGGCCACCCAGGCCGCCGCCGACCGGCACCCCGGCCGCATGGCGGCCATGATCGGCGCCGACGAGGCCCAGGCCAGCGAAGCCTGCGGGGCGGCCCCCGACGAGTGCTGGCTGGCCAACGACAACGCTCCCGGCCAGATCGTCATCGCCGGCACCCCGTCGGGCATCGAACGGGCCACCAAGGCCGCCGCCGACCTCGGGATCCGGCGGGTGATGCCCCTCAAGGTCGGCGGCGCCTTCCACACCCCCCTGATGGCCGAGGCCGCAGTCGCCCTCCGGCCGGTTCTGGCCGACCTGACCTTCTCCACCCCGGCCGCTCCGATCGTGTCCAACGCCGACGCCCGCCCCTACGGCATGTCATCCGGCTGGCCCGACCGTCTCGAGCGTCACCTCGTCTCCCCCGTCCGCTGGCGGGGGGGCATGACCACCCTGGTCGACGAGCTCGGGGCCACCACGCTGGTCGAGGTGGGCTTCGGCTCCATGCTGGCCGGGCTGGCCAAGCGGGGCGCCCCCGGCGTGCCCGTCCTCGGTGTCGCCACCCCCGACGACATCGCCCCCCTTTCGGAGGTTCGCCCGTGATGGATGCCGTGCCGGTTCCCGGCGAGGTTCTCGCCGTCCCCGAGCGCGTGAGCGTCGCCCCCGTGGTCGGTGTGTTCCGGCCGCTGAGCGACACCGACGTCGATCTGACCGTCGCCGGCGACAACACGCTCATCGCCGCCGGCCAGGCCATCGGCGTCGTCGAGGGACCGGGCTCTTCGACGCCCGTCCGCAGCCCCTTCGGGGGGTTGCTCATCGGCATGCTCGCCCGCGGGGGCGAACGGGTCCGGGAAGGCCAGCCGGTCGCCTGGCTCCGTCTCGCGTGACCCGCCGGGCGGCGATCGCAGGTTGGGGGCTGGCCGTCCCCGAGGGCAAGCTCACCAACGCCGATCTCGAAGCCCGCGACATCGGCACCAGCGACGAGTGGATCATGGAGCGCACCGGCATCCGGGAGCGCCGCATGTGCGCCCCCGACGAGACGACGGCGGGACTGGCCATCGCGGCCGGGAACGCCGCCATCAAGTCGGCGGGGATCACGCCCGGCGACCTGTCGATGGTGATCGTGGCCACCTGCACGCCCGAGCAGCCCATCCCCGAGACATCGTCCTTCGTCGCCGAGGGCCTCGGCGTGCGATGCGGCGCCTTCGACGTGGGGGCGGCCTGCGCCGGCTTCAGCTACGGCCTGGTCGTCGCCGCGGGTCTGGTGGCCACCGGCGCCAACGGGCCCATCCTCCTCGTCGGAGCCGAGAACCTCACCCGGGTCGTCGACCCCACCGAGCGGGGCACCGCCATCCTCTTCGGCGACGGCGCCGGAGCGGCCGTCATCGCCTCGTCGAGCGGGGGCCCCGACGGTCCCGGCCTGCTGTCGTGGGACATGGGCTCCGACGGATCGGCCGCCCATCTCATCGAGATCACCGCCGGCGGAAGTCGCCAGCCGACCACCGCCGAGACCGTCGGCTCCGGTGCCCACTGGATGCGGATGGAGGGGTCCGAGGTGTTCCGCCGGGCGGTGCGGGTCGTGGTCGAGTCGTCCAACGCCGCCCTGGCCAAAGCGGGCCTCAGCACCGCCGACGTCGACTGGTTCCTCCCCCATCAGGCCAACGCCCGGATCGTCTCCGCCGCCGCCAGCCGGCTCAAGATCCCCGCCGAGCGCTGCATCGTCAACATCGACCGCTTCGGCAACACGTCGGCCGCTTCGATTCCGATCGCGCTGGCCGAGGCGGCCGACGACGGCCGGCTGTCCGACGGCGACATCGTCCTCAGCTGTGGGTTCGGGGCCGGGATGACGTGGTCCAGCGCCGTGCTCCGCTGGGGTCGGCCGGTCGGAGCGACGTGAGCGCCGACGCGTCTCGCATCGCGTTCGTGACGGGCGGCTCCCGGGGCATCGGCCGGGCCTGCGCCCTGGCGCTGGCGGGCGACGGCCACCGCGTGGCGCTGTGCTACCGGGCCGACAAGGAGGGCGCGGCCGAGACCGTCGCCGCCATCACCGACTCCGGGGGCGAGGCCCTCGCCGTGGCGGCCGACGTCGCCGACCCCGCCGCCCTCGACGGTGCCCTGAAGGAGATCGAGGCGACCTGGGGGCCGGTCCAGATCCTGGTCAACAACGCCGGCGTCACCCGCGACGGGCTGCTGCTGCGCATGACCGACGAGCAGTGGGGCGAGGTGCTCCACACCAACCTCGACGGCGCCTTCTACGCCATCCGCCGGGCCGCTCCGGGCATGATCCGGGGCCGGTTCGGCCGCATCGTCAACGTCGGGTCGGCCTCGGGCGCCACCGGGGCGCCGGGCCAGGTCAACTACGCCGCGGCCAAGGCCGGCCTGCTCGGGCTCACCCGGTCGGTGGCCCGGGAGCTGGCCTCCCGCAACGTCACCTGCAATCTCGTGGCCCCCGGGCCCATCGCCACCGCCATGCTCGACGGCGCCTCCGACGAGCGCCAGGCCGAGCTGACGAAGCTCGTGCCGCTGGCCCGCCTCGGGACGCCCGACGAGGTGGGGGCCACCGTCGCCTTCCTGTGCTCCGAGGCGGCGGGGTATATAACCGGAGCCGCCGTCCCTGTCGATGGCGGGCTCTCGATGGGCCATTAGGGAGATTCGCCCGCCTCCCCCAAGGCAATGAAGTTGCTCACCACACGCAAAGGAGAAGCCCATGGATCGCGCTGAGGCGTTCACCATTCTGAAGGAGGCGGCGGTCGAAGTGCTGGCCGTCGACCCGTCGGCCGTCACCGAGGAAGCCCGGTTCAAGGAGGACCTCGACGCCGACAGCCTCGACCTCGTCGAGTTCGTGATGGCGCTCGAGGAGCGCTTCGACATCTCCGTCCCCGAAGAGGACCTCGACGGTGTCGACACGGTCGGCCAGGCCCTGACCCTGGTGCTCGGCAAGCTGGGCGCCCACGCATGAACGAGACAGGGCCGGTCGCATCTGGGCCGGTCGCATCTGGGCCGGTCGCATCTGGGCCGGGGGTGGACCACCTCGGCCGTCCCCGCGTGGCGGTGATCGGCCTCGGGGTGAAGAGTCCGGCGGGCAACGACGTTGCCACGTTCTGGGAGACGCTGCTGGCCGGGCGGTCGATGGCGGCCAACATCACCAGCTTCGACACGACGGATCTGTCCGTGCGCTTCGCCTGCCAGGTGAAGGACTTCGACGGCGCCGACTACCTCGGGCCCAAGGAGGTGCGCCGGGTCGACCGCAACGCCCAACTCGGGTTCGCGGCGGCCATCGACGCCGTCCGGGACTGCGGTGACACCGGCGCCGACCCGGCCCGCTGTGCCGTGGTGGCCGGGGTCGGGATCGGCGGCCTGGCCACGCTGGAGGACCAGGAGAAGGTGCTCATCGAACGGGGCCCGAGCCGGGTGACGCCCTTCCTCGTGCCGATGATGATGCCCAACGCCACGCCGGCCATCGTGGCCATGGAGCTCGGCTGGACGGGCCCCAACATCTGCATCGCCACCGCCTGCGCCGCCGGGACCCACGCCGTCGGCGAGGGCGCCCGGCTGATCCGGGACGGGACGGCCGACGTCGTCCTGGCCGGCGGGGCGGAAGCGGTGGTCGTGCCCATCGCCATCGCGGCCTTCGCTCGCATGGGAGCGCTGTCCGGCCGCCACGACGACCCGGCGTCCGCCTCCCGCCCGTTCGACGCCGACCGCGACGGCTTCGTCATCGGCGAGGGCGCGGCCTTCCTGGTCCTCGAGCGGTTCGACCGGGCCCAGGCCCGGGGAGCCCACATCTACGGCGAGGTCCTGGGTTACGGCCGCAACGCCGACGCCTATCACATCACCGCTCCCTCGCCCGGCGGCAGCGGGGCGACGGCTTGCATGCAACTGGCCCTCGACGACGCCGGCCTCGTCCCGTCGGCCATCGGCCACGTCAACGCCCACGGCACCTCGACGCCCCTCAACGACGCCTCGGAGGCCGAGGCGATCATCAAGGTGTTCGACG
>JAUZEX010000331.1 GCA_030838815.1 Actinomycetota bacterium | reverse complement strand
GCGGTGCGCTCCCGGATGGTGGCGACGTCCTCGGCCGGGACCGTGCCGAGCAGCGACCACGCCTCCACGGCCAGGATCTCGACCTCGAGCATGGTCGAGAAACGGGCTTCGTCGCTCCACAGGGCGGCCATCTCGGGCAGCGTGTACCGGGGGATCACGAGGCGCCCCCCGAACCGGGATCGCCCGCCGCGGCCCCGGCGATGTCCCGCCGATACTGCATGCCCGGCCAGGAAATGCAGGCGGCGGCGGCATAGGCCCGGGCCCGGGCTTCGGCCAGGGTGGCGCCGAGCGCCGTCACGTTGAGGACCCGTCCGCCGGCGGTCCTGATCTCTCCGGACGACCCGGGCTCGCCCGGATGGTCGCCGGAGACGGTGCCGGCGTGGAACACGGTCACGCCCTCGACCGCAGCGGCGGCCTCGAGGCCGGTGATGACGTCGCCGGTGCGGGGGGCCGCCGGGTAGCCCTCGGAGGCCAGCACGACCGTCACCGCCGCTTCGTCGCGCCATTGCAGCGGCGTGGCGAGCCTGCCCGCCGCCGCTTCGGCCAGGTGGGCGCCCAGATCGGAGGCCAGCCGAGGTATCACCACCTGACATTCGGGGTCGCCGAAGCGCACGTTGTACTCCAGGATCTTGGGGCCGTCGGGGGTGAGCATGATCCCGGCGTAGAGGACGCCCCGATAGGGGGCGCCCCGCCGCCCGAGGGTCTCCAGCGTAGGCGCCACAGCTTTGGCCATGACCTCCTCCACGACGTCCGGGGCGACGAGGGGGACGGGCGAGTAGGCGCCCATCCCGCCCGTGTTGGGGCCGGCGTCGCCGTCGCCGATCCGCTTGAAGTCCTGGGCCGGGGCGAGCGGGACGGCGTCGCGGCCGTCGCACAGCACGAGCAGCGACAACTCGGGGCCGCTCAACCCCTCCTCGATCACGACTGTACGGCCGGCGTCGCCGAAGGCCTTCCCCGACAGGTAGGCCCGCACCGCCTCCCGGGCCTCGCCGCGGTCGGTCGTGACCACGACGCCCTTGCCCGCCGCCAGCCCGTCCGTCTTGACGACGTAGAGCCCGCCCATGGTGTCGAGGAAGTTGAGGGCGGCGGCCTCCCCGCCCCGCCCGTTCGAGTCGTTGGCGAACACGCCGTACCGGGCCGTCGGCACGCCGGCCTCGTGCAGCACGTCCTTCATCCAGGCCTTCGAGCCCTCGAGCTGGGCGGCGGCGGCCCGGGGACCGAAGGCCAGCCGGCCCCGGGCCTCGACGGCGTCGACCACACCGGCCACCAGCGGCACCTCGGGCCCGACCACGACCAGGCCGGCGGAGACCTCGTCGGCCAGGTCGGCCACGGCGCCGGGATCGGCGGCGGCGACCGGGAGGCAGGGGCCGAGAGTGGCGATCCCCGGGTTGCCGGGCGCGCCGATGACCTCGTCGACCGACGGCGATCGGGCCAGGGCATGGGCGAGCGCGTGTTCCCGCCCGCCCGAGCCGATGACGAGAACTCGCAAGCCGTACCTGCCTAGGCGGCGGCCGGCATGACGACCGTCTGGCCGCGGGCCGGGCCCACCGAGCAGAACGTGACGGGGACGCCGGCCAGCGCCTCGATGGCCCCGACGTAGGCCCGGGCCTCGGCCGGCAGGTCCTCGAAGCGCGCGACCTCGCCGATATCGGCCCCCCACCCCGGCAGCGTCTCGTACACCGGCTTCACCTTGTGGAGCACCGACTGGTGGTACGGCACGTGCTCGTAGCGGCGGCCGGCCTCGTCCTCGTAGGCCACGCAGATCTTGAGTTCGGTCAGCGGGGCGAGGACGTCGAGCTTGGTCAGCGCCAACTCCGTGAGGCTATTGAGTCGGACAGCATGCCGAAGCATCACGGCGTCGAGCCAGCCCGGGCGCCGCCGGCGCCCGGTGTTGGTGCCGTACTCCCCGCCGCGGTCGACGAGCAGGTCGCCGACGTCGTCGAACAGCTCCGTGGGGAACGGGCCGCTGCCGACCCGGGTGACGTAGGCCTTGGCCACCCCGATGACCCGGGTGATGTGGCGGGGCCCGACGCCGGCGCCGGTGCAGGCGCCACCGGCCACCGGGTTCGACGACGTCACGTAGGGATAGGTGCCCTGGTCGAGGTCGAGGAAGGTGGCCTGCGCCCCCTCGAAGAGGACGTTCTCGCCCGCCTCCAGCGCCGTGTGGATCAGGTCGACGGTGTCGGCGATCATCGGCTCCAGGCGCTCCAGGTACGACCGGTAGCGGGTGAACATCTCCGCCGCCTTGAGGGGCAGCCGGTTGTAGACCTTGGCCAGCACGCCGTTCTTCTCCCGCAGCGCCAGGTCGAGCTTGGCCGAGAAGATCTTCTCGTCGAGCAGGTCCTGCACGCGAATGCCGACCCGCGTGGCCTTGTCGGCGTAGGCCGGGCCGATACCGCGCTTGGTGGTGCCCAGCTTGTTCTTGCCCAGGAACCGCTCCGTCACCTTATCGAGCTCCTGGTGGTACGGCATGATGAGGTGGGCGTTGCCCGACAGCTTGAGGCGCGACGTGTCGATGCCCTTGCCCTCGAGCATGTCGATCTCGGCGATGAGGACGGCCGGGTCCACCACCACGCCGTTGCCGATCACCGGCGTCACATGGGGATAGAGGATCCCCGACGGCACGAGCTGGAGGGCCAGCGTGTGCCCGTCGGCGATGATGGTGTGGCCGGCGTTGTGGCCGCCTTGATAGCGGACCACGACCGACATGTCCTCGCACAGGAGGTCGGTGAACCGACCCTTCCCCTCGTCGCCCCACTGGGTGCCGACGATCACCGTCCCCGGCACGACCGCCCCCCTGGTAGGCCCGCAGTTGTCACGTGTCGGCAGCGTAGTACTAAGGGTTTCTTCGGAGCTTCTCGTCCAGCGTGGCCGTGACGATCTCCCGGCCCGGAGGGCCCATCTGCCGTCCGGTGAGGCGCTCGATGACCGAGATGGCGATGGGGCCCGTCTCGACCAGGCCGGCATAAAGGAGGTAGCCGGACAGCACCCCGCACAGCCGGTCGCCGAACTCCTCGAGGTGGACGAGGATCTTCTGCTCCGGATCATCGAGGAGGTCGGCGATGGTGCCGAAGACCTCGGGGAGCCGGGCGGCGAGGTCTCCCCCGCCGACGCCGAGCGGGACCTGGGTGTGGGCCATGCTCATCTCGTCGTAGGCATGGAGGTTGTGGGGGGAGTCA
>JAUZEX010000324.1 GCA_030838815.1 Actinomycetota bacterium | reverse complement strand
CGACTACGCCGAGCAGCTGCTCGACGACCTCGACACGGTCGACTGGCCGGAGCGGGTCAAGACGATGCAGCGCAACTGGATCGGCCGCTCCGAGGGCGTCGAGTTCGACATCGCCGTGAGAGGCACCGACAAGAAGATCCGGGTCTTCACCACCCGCATCGACACCGTGTTCGGCATGACCTATGTCGTGCTGGCCCCTGAGCACCCGCTCGTGACGGAGCTGACCGCCGGCACCGGCCGAGAGCGCGAGGTGGCCGAGTTCGTCAGCCGGGTCCGCAATTCCTCGGAGGTCGAGCGGCAGTCGGCCGAGGGCCCGCTGGACAAGCGCGGCATCTTCACCGGCGCCTACGCCGTCAACCCGTTCAACGGTGCCGAGGTCCCCCTGTACCTGGCCGACTACGTCCTCGGCACGTACGGGACAGGGGCCATCATGGCCGTCCCCGGCGAAGATCAACGCGACCTCGACTTCGCCTTCGTCTACGAGCTGCCCGTCGTCAAGACGACCGAACGCCCGGACGGCTGGACGGATCCCGTCTACACCGGGCCCGGCCGGAAGATCAACAGCGCCAACAGCGATGGATTCAGCCTCGACGGGATGAGCGTCGACGAGGCCAAGACTGCGGCGACCGCCTGGCTCGTCCAACGGGGCCTCGGTGACGCCAAGGTCAACTACCGCCTTCGGGACTGGCTGATCTCCCGCCAGCGCTACTGGGGCTGCCCGATCCCGGTCGTGTACTGCCCCGAGCACGGCGCCCAGACGGTGCCGGAGGACGAGCTGCCCGTCCTGCTGCCTGACGACGTGGAGTTCACCCCGTCGGGCGAATCGCCGCTCAAGCACCACGCGGGCTTCCTGGCCGCCACGTGCCCGAAGTGTGGCGGGCCGGCGACGCGCGAGACCGACACGATGGACACCTTCGTCGACTCGTCCTGGTACTTCCTGCGCTTCTGCGATGCCACCAACACCGCCGCCCCGTTCGACCCGGCCAAGGTCAGCCGATGGATGCCGGTCGACCAGTACATCGGGGGGATCGAGCACGCCATCCTCCACCTCCTCTACGCCCGGTTCTTCACCAAGGCCCTGGCCGACCTGGACATCATCCCGTCCGACGTGCGGGAGCCGTTCCAGCGCCTGTTCAGCCAGGGCATGATCCGCCTCGGCGGCTCCAAGATGAGCAAGTCGAAGGGCAACGTCGTCTCGCCGGCCCAGTTCTTCGACAGCCACGGCGCCGACGCCCTGCGCCTGTTCCAGCTCTTCGTCGGCCCGCCGGGCGACGACGCCGACTGGTCCGACCACGGTGTCGACGGCGCCTCCCGGTTCCTCGGACGGGTGTGGCGCCTGGCCACCGGAGAGGCGGGCTCGGCACCGGTCGACCGTGACGAGACCGATGCCGACCGGGCGGTCACCCGGGGCCGCCACGCGCTGGTGGGCAAGATCACGGACGACTTCGACCGGTGGGGCTACAACACGGCCGTGGCCGCCTGCATGGAGTACGTCAACGACCTCTACAAATACGTGCAGTCCGGGGCCGGGCCGCGCCGGCAGACGCTGGACGAGGCGATCGACACCCTCCTGCTGGTGCTGGCACCGATGGCGCCCCACATCTCGGCCGAGCTGTGGGAGGGGCGTCACGAGCCGGGCGCCCATGTCCACGAGCAGCCGTGGCCGAGGACGGACCCGGAACTGGCCAAGGCCGACACGGTGACGATGATCGTGCAGGTGAACGGGAAGGTGCGGGACCGGATCGACGTCGACGCCGCCATCACCGAGGAGGCGATGGAGAAGATCGCCCTGGCCTCGACCCGGGTCCAGGAGAACCTCGCCGGACGCACCCCCCGCAACGTGATCATCGTGCGGCCCAAGCTGGTCAACATCGTCGGCTAGCCAGCACAAGGTTCGGGTGCGGCGCATCGAGGCAGACTTCCCGCTCGTGCCCCCGGCCGACGTGGCCCGGGCCCGCATCGTCGACGTGTCCTGGCTCACGCCGGGCGTGGCGGCCATGACCTTGGGGCCGGTCATCCTCCTCCGGCGCGGCCACGCCGGCGACGACACATTGCTGGCCCACGAACTCGTGCACGTACGGCAATGGCGCGAGCTCGGGGCGGCCCGGTTCCTGTGGCGCTACCTCGGCGCCTACGCCCGGGGCCGGGCCACCGGCCTCGGCCACCGGCGGGCCTATGAGGCCATCCCCCTCGAGGTGGAGGCCCGCGCCCTGGCCGGGCGGTAAATCGGTGGCGGCCGGCCCAGCGTTTCTCTAGGGTCACCGGGCGGTTGCTTCCCCGGCTGCTTCCCCCGCCTGCTGGCCGTTCGCCCCCTGGGAGGTAGCCAATGACCGATCGTTTCGCCGTTGTCTGGCACCGGGTACGGTCGGGGGAGGACCCGCTGGCCTTCGGCGCCGTCGTGGTGGTGATCGCTCTCTGCGCCGGGGGGCTGTGGTTCTGGGCCGGTGCCCACCACGGCGGTGTGGGCGCGGCGGCCGCCTCCCCGGCCCCGGCAGGCGAGACCGCACCCCGGCCCGAGGCGGACGCCGGTCGGCCCGGCGATGGTGCCGGTCGTCCCGGCGATGGTGCCGCTCGGTCCGGCGATGGTGCCGGTCGGTCGGGCGGCGCGGCCGCCCACTCCGGCGACGGGCGAGAGATGCCCCCGCCGATTGCCTTCGGCGCCGGCACGACGGGCACCGGTCCCAACGCGGTTTCGACCCTGAGCGGGCCGGCGCTCGCCGTGCATGTCGCCGGGGCCGTCGCCCACCCCGGGCTCTACCACCTGGAGGCCGGATCGCGGGTGGCGGACGCCGTGGCGCGGGCCGGCGGCAGCCTCGCCCGGGCCGACCTCGACCGGCTGAATCTCGCCGCCCGGCTGGTGGACGGGCAGAAGGTGTACGTCGCCCGCCGAGGCGAACCGGGCCCACCTCCGCCGGCGGGGCTCGCCCTGGGTGACGGCAGCCCGGGCGACGGGACAGGACCGGAGTCGACCGAGCCGATCGACCTCAACGCCGCCGGCCTCGCCGCCCTCGATTCGCTGCCGGGCATCGGGCCCGCCACTGCCCGGGCCATCCTCGAGGAGCGGGCCCGACGGGGCGGCTTCCGGTCGACCCACGACCTCCTCCGGGTCGCCGGGATCGGCGAAGGCCGCTTCGCCCGCCTGAAAGATCGCGTGCGGGTGTGACCCCGCCGCCGCCCCGGGGAGGGCCGCTCCGGAGCGAACTCGGAGCGATCCTGGCCGCTGGGGCCGTCCTGCTCGGCGCCCGGGCCGGCGAGCATCTGCCCTGGGCCGTTGCTGCCGTCCCGGCCGGCGCGATGGTCTTCGGACTTCCCCTGGCCTTGCTGCTGCAGGCCCGGGGGCGGGGGCCGGTCCGGCGGGTGGCCGGGCTCGTGTGCCTGGCCGCGCTCGGCGCGGTGTCGATGGCCCGGGCCGTCGCCGGTCTCGACGGGGCTCCGGCCCGCCTGGCCCGGGCGGGCGACGAAGGCGTCGTGACCGTGCGGCTGGCCGCCGATCCGCAGGGCCGGTGGACCGGCGCGCTGGTGCCGGCCCGGCTGGAACGGTTCGACCGCGGTGCGGCATCCGAGATGGCCGACCACGGCCCCGTCCGGTCGGACGGGGTCGCCGGCGGCGCGGCGCGGGGCATGGTGCTCGTGGTCGCCAGAGGCGCGGCCGCGGCGCGGGTGCGGCTGCTGGAGGCGGGGGAGTCGGCGGTGCTGCTGGGACGGTTCCGGGACCTGGAGGGGGCGGAGCGCCGCTGGCGGTGGCGCCATGCCGGCGCCGTCTTCGAGGCCGACGATCTGGTCGGTGCCGGACGGGCGTCGCCGGCGCTGTTCCGGGTGGCCAACGGGCTCCGCCACCGGGTGCTGTCCGGCGGGGACGGGCTCGGTGAAACCGACCGGGCCCTGGTGGCCGGCTTCCTGGTGGGGGACGACCGCGACCTGCCGCCGGCCGTGGCGGCTGATTTCCGGGCCGCGGGCTTGTCCCACCTCCTGGTCGTCTCCGGGGCCAACGTCACGCTGGCCCTGGCCCTCGTGGCTCCGCTGCTGCGGCGGACCGGGTTGGTCGGGCGGTTGGCCGGCGGCCTGGCGGTGCTCGTCGTGTTCTGCGCCATGACCCGGTTCGAGCCGTCGGTGCTGCGGGCGGGAGTGATGTCGGGCCTGGCCGTGCTGGCCGCCTTCCTCGGAAGACCGGTGAACGGTCTCCGGCTCCTGGCGCTGGCGGTGACGGGGCTCGTGCTGGTCGATCCGTTCCTGCTGCACTCGCTGGGGTTCGGCCTGTCCTGCGGCGCCAGCGCCGGGATCCTGTTGCTGGCCGGGCCGCTGGCCCGGCGCCTCCCCGGGCCGCGCCTCGTGCGGGAGCCGTTGGCGGTCACCGCCGCAGCCCTGGTCGGCGTGGCACCGGTCGCCCTCCCCGCCTTCGGTCATCTGCCGCGGGCCGCCCTGCCGGCCACCCGGGCCGCCGCTCCGGCGGCCGCCGCGCTCAGTCTCTGGGGGCTCGGTTCGGGCCTCGTCGGCGGGATGGTCGGGGCGGGCGCCGGTTCCGCCGGCGGTGGTCCGGCGGCCGTCCTCCAGGGCCCGACGGCGGTGCTGGCCTGGTGGATCCGCCTCGTGGCCCACCTGGCCGCCCGGTGCCCCGTGATGATCGGGGCCCGGCCCGGCGCGCTGGCGGCCGTCGCCGGGTTGGCCTGGTGGCGGTTCCACGGCCCGGGTCCCGCCGGGTCAGGTGCGGGCGCGGACCCGGTCCTCCTCCCGGACGGGCGTGGCTCGCGGCGTGAGGTCGACTTCGAGGCCGATGGCGTGATCGACGGCGAAGAGGCCGGGCCCGGCGATCAGGAGGGCGGCGCCGATCACGGCGTAGAGCAGGTCGAGTTCGAAGCCGCCGCCCTTGCCGGGCGGGCCGAGCGGGCCGAGGTGCCACTTCACCTTGGCCACGATGAGGAGCATCTGCAGCGTGACGAAGCCGCCCCACACCCTGGTCAGTAGCCCGATGGTGAGACAGATGCCGCCGACCAGCTCGATGACGATCGTGGCCCGGGCCAGGACCTCGGGAAGCGGAAAGCCGTAGCGGTGCACGGTGGCGACGAAGGTTCCCACGCCGGCGTCGAGCTTGCGGTAGCCGTGATAGGCCAGCATCGGGCCCATGACCAGCCGCAGGACGAGCAGCGCGGCTCCGGACGGCAGCGCGCCGCCGGCGAACGGCAGTTGCATCGGTCGACCCCGCATCCCGGCCCTCCCTTCTCTCACCGGTACCCTGCCCGGCCGTGCCGCCCGGCAATCCGACCCTGCGCCTCGGCTCCCGCCGCTACGACCTCAGCCGCCGCTGCCTGGTCATGGGGATCCTCAATCGCACGCCGGACTCGTTCTACGACCAGGGTGCCACGTTCGCCCTCGACCGTACCCTCCGGCGGGCCGAGGCCCTGGTGGCGGACGGCGCCGACATCCTCGACGTCGGCGGCGTCAAGGCCGGCCCGGGTCCGGCGGTGAGCGAGGAGGAGGAGCTCGAGCGGGTCGTCCCGGCCGTGGAGGCGCTCGTGGCCCGGTTCGACGTTCCGGTCTCGGCCGACACCTGGAACGCCCGGGTCCTGGCCGCCGCCTGTGCCGCCGGCGCCGTGGTCGGCAACGACATCAGCGGATTCGGCGATCCCGACTACCTGCCGGTCGCCGCCCGGGCCGGGGCCTCGGTGGTCGCCACCCACATCCGGCTCGCCCCCCGGGTGCGCGACCCCGAGCCGCGCTACGACCACCTCGTCGCCGACGTCGCCGCCTTTCTGGTCGACAGGGCCGAGCGGGCCCGGGCAGCGGGGCTGGCCATGGACCAGATCGTCCTCGATGCCGGTCTCGACCTGGGCAAGACGGCGGCCCAGAGTGCCGTGCTGCTGCGGGAGAGCGACCGGCTGGCGGCTCTCGGCTACCCGCTGCTGCTGTCGGCGTCGAACAAGACGTTCCTCGGCGTGCTCCTCGATCTCCCTGTCGACGCCCGCCGGGCGCCGTCGCTCACCGCCGTCGCCTACGGCGTCAGCCACGGATGCCGGATCCTGCGCGTCCACGACGTCGCCGGTACCGTCCGGATCGTGCGCCTCGTCGAGCAACTCCTCGAAGCCGACGCCGACGCCGAAGCCGAAGCCGGAGCCGCGCCGTGAGCACGCCGCCGCCCGTCCACCTCGTCGTCGGCGACGACCCCCGCTTCCGGGCCGACGCCACGAAGGCGCTCGTCGCCGATCTTCTCGGCGACGACGACCCGAGCCTGG
The DNA here is from genome assembly GCA_030838815.1 of Actinomycetota bacterium. Taxonomy (GTDB): domain Bacteria; phylum Actinomycetota; class Acidimicrobiia; order IMCC26256; family BP-133; genus BP-133. The sequence goes on along the minus strand of JAUZEX010000324.1, from coordinate 1,016 downwards.
CCCTCGAGGAGTTCACCCTGGCCGCCCGAACCGATGCGGGCGAAGGTGACGCCGCCCCCTCCGGTGACGGCCCGCCGGTCGTCGACCGGGCGCTCAGCTCGGCCTCGACGCCACCGTTCGGAACGGAGCGGCGGGTCATTGTGATCCGGGACGTCGGGGCCATGGGCGCGGCCGACGGCGAGGCCGTGGCCCGCTATCTGGCCGATCCCTGTCCGACCACGGCGCTGGTCCTTGTCGGGGGCGGGGGCCGGCTTCCGGTGGCGCTGACCAAGGCCGTGAAGGCGGCGGGCGGCGCTGAGGTCAAGACCGCACCGGGCAAGACCGGCGACGCCCTGACCGCGGCGCTCGACGGCGCGGAAGTGAAGTTCACCGGCGCCGCCGCCCACCGGGTGGCGGACTGGTTCGGCGACGACGCCGGTCGCATCCCGGCCCTCCTCGAGGTCCTGCGGTCCGCCTACGGCGAGGGCGCCCGCATCGACGTCGACGATCTCGAGCCGTACCTCGGCGAGGCCGGCGGGGTCGCCCCCTACCTCCTGACCGGCGCCATCGACAAAGGCGACGCCGCCGGTGCGCTGGAGATCCTCCACCGGCTGAGGGGGTCCGGCTTCCACCCCTTGCAGGTCATGGCCGTCCTCCACAAGCACTACCAGCGGATGCTCCGCCTCGACGACCCGCAGGTCGGCGGGGAGCAGGACGCGGTGGCCGCACTGGGAGGCAAGGTGAAGCCCTACCCGGCCGGGCTCGCCCTCCGCCAGGCCCGCCTCCTCGGTGCCGCCGGGCTGCGCACCGCCTACGGCCACTTGGCCAAGGCCGACGTCGACCTGCGGGGAGCGACCGCCCTTCCGGAGGACGCCGTGCTCGAGGTCCTCGTCGCCCGCCTCGCCGGCCTGTCCCGACGGGCCGGCGCCGGCGGCTCGAGCCCCAGGGGCCGTCCCCGTCCCTCGGGGCCCAGCCGGAGCCGGGGCCGTTAGACACGCTGTGTTCGTCTGCCTGTCCGTCCGTCCCCTCGGGAGGAA
>JAUZEX010000307.1 GCA_030838815.1 Actinomycetota bacterium | reverse complement strand
GATCGAACACGATCTCGCCGCCGACCGTCGGGACACCGACGGAATTGCCATAGCTCGAGATCCCCGACACCACTCCTTCAACCAGATATCGGTTGCGAGGAGTGTCGAGGGGGCCGAAACGCAGTGGGTCCATCAGAGCGATAGGACGCGCCCCCATGGAGAAAATGTCCCGGATGATCCCGCCGACTCCGGTGGCCGCACCCTGGTGCGGTTCGACCGCCGAGGGGTGGTTGTGGCTCTCGATCCGCAGGGCCACGGCCAGACCGTCCCCGACGTCGATGACGCCGGCGCCTTCCCCCGGCCCCACCAGCACCCAGGGAGCTTCGGTGGGAAAACGGCCAAGGTATTTGCGGGACGACTTGTAGGAGCAGTGCTCCGACCACATCACGGAGTACATCGCCAGCTCGAGGTCGGACGGATTCCGTCCGAGCAGATCGATGATGGCGCTCAACTCGTCGTCGGTCATTCCCAGCAGGCGGTGTCTCGCTTCCACGCTGATGGAGCCTATCGGTGGCGGCGAAAGCGGGCGATCGGTGAAGAATTTATCTTCAGCGGAGGGTCCGCCCTTGTCTATTTGTGGAGTCCATTGCAAGATGTGTGCTACATATCGAGCGACAAACGCACAGCCGTTATCCTCGAAGCCGGATATCGAAGGAGAGCAGGAATCAGGTGAGTCCCAGAGGAGCTGCATCCGAGCCGAAGGCTCCGGTCAAGCGCAAGCGGTCCCCCATGTCCAACGAGCACAAGCAGGCGTTGGCCGAGGGCAGGGAGCAGGGCCGCGGTGTCCGGCTTTACCTCGAAGCGCTGGAAAAGAACCGTCCGAAGCGGGGCCGGAAGCGCACGTCGGATTCCATTACGAAGCGGCTCGACACCATCGAGCAGCGCCTGCTCGACGCCGACCCGCTGACCCGGCTGCACCTCATTCAGGAGCGGCTCAACCTCCAGACCGAGTTGGAGAGCCTGAAGGCCAAAACCGACCTGACCGAACTCGAAAAAGGCTTCGTCAGCGCGGCCAAGAGCTACGGCGAGCGCAAGGGCATCACACACGCGGCCTGGCGGGCCCTGGGCGTCCCGCCGGAGGTTCTGCGCAAAGCCGGTATCGGCCGGGGCGACTAACTGCCGAACTGATAGCCGAGGTCCGGCGCGCCCAGTACAGGGAAGAACGGGATGCCGCGCTCCTCGAGCGCGGCGCCCAGCTCGCCACCCCGGTCGAGGAGGCAGGCGGCGCCGACGACCACGCCCCCGAACTCCACAACGGCGTCGAGCGCCTGCAGCGTGCTCCCGCCGGTGGTCACGGCGTCGTCGACCACCAGCACCCGGTCGCCTTCACGGATCGGGCCGGCCATCCGGCCCCCGGCGCCGTGGCCCTTCGTCTCCTTGCGGACGGCGAAGGCCCGCTTGCCGGAGCAGGCGGCGATGGCCAGCGCCACCGGGTCGGCGCCCAGCGTGAGCCCCCCGACGGCGTCGAAGGCGAGGTCCTCCACCGCCTCCAGCACGGCCCGGCCCACGGTCTCCAGGCAGTCGCCCCGGTAGGTCACCTGTCGGGCGTCGAGGTACCACGCCGACTGGCGGCCCGACGCCAGCGTGAAGTCGCCCTCCCGGAGGGAGAAGCGCCGGAGGTCGGCCAGCAGTTCGGCGGTGGCCGGGCCCCTCACAGCCGGGATCCCATCACAGAAGCGACCGCAGCAGGACGGCGCCGTCGGCCGAGCCGAGAATCGCCTCCGAGGCCCTCTCGGGATGCGGCATCAATCCCACGACGTTGCGGCCTTCGTTACAGATCCCGGCGATGTCGTCGAGGCTTCCATTCGGGTTGTCGACGTAGCGCAGCACGATCTGTTCGTTCTCCTGCAACCCTTTGAGCGTGCCCTCGTCGCAGACGAAGTTCCCCTCGAAGTGGTTGATCGGGATGCGCAGGATCTGACCGGTCTTCGCCGTGCGCGTTAACACCGTCGCCGTCGTCTCGACCCGCAACTCCACCGTCTCGCACCGGAACTTGAGGCCGGCGTTCTTCTGTAATGCACCGGCCAGCAAACCGGCTTCGCACAGGATCTGAAAGCCGTTGCAGATACCGACCACGGGCCCACCGCCCCGGGCGAATTCGGCTACCGCCTCCATCACCGGTGAGAAGCGGGCGATGGCGCCCGTCCGCAGGTAATCACCGTGGGCGAACCCGCCAGCGATCACGACCGCATCGGCCGTGCCAACGGTCGGATCGCCGTGCCACAGCATTTGGGGCTCCCCCCCCAGGACCTTCACGGCCCAGGCGACATCCTGCTCGCAGTTCGTGCCCGGGAACTGGACGACGCCGACCCTCGGGGGCATTACCTGCCTCCCCCAACCATGGGAGTCTCCGTGGACAGGAGCTCGATGGTGAAGTCCTCGATGACCGGGTTGGCCAGCAGCCGACGGCACATCTCCTCGACCTGCGCCCGGGCGCTGGCCTCGTCAGGAGCTTCTACGGCCAGCCGGATGCTCTTGCCAACCCGCACGTGGCTCACATTGCCGTAGCCGAGAGCGGGCAGCGCCCGCTCGATGACACCGCCCTGCGGGTCGAGGATGCCGGGCCGGTGCCCGACCTCGATGCGCGCCTCGTACTGACTCAATCGCCCACCCCGTACCAGTCGTCGAAGCTGGCCTCGGTCAGTTGCTCGTAGGCCTCGATGTAGCGCGACCGGGTGCCCTCGACCACCTTCTGGGGCAGCGGCGGCGGCGGCGGGTTGCCGTCCCAGCCCTCGTCGAGCAGGTACTGCCGCACGAACTGCTTGTCGAAGCTCGGCGGCGACGTCCCCGGCTGGTACTCGTCGGCGGGCCAGAAGCGCGACGAGTCGGGCGTGAGGATCTCGTCGATGAGGAACAGCCGGTCGTCGATCGTGCCGAACTCCAGCTTGGTGTCGGCGAGGAGGATCCCCCGGGCCGAGGCGAGCTCGGTGCCGTACTTGTAGATGGCGATCGAGAGGTCCCGCAGCTCCTCGTAGCGGGCCTTGCCCACGAGGGCGACGGCGTCGTCGCGGGTCAGGGCCAGGTCGTGGCCCTCGTCAGCCTTCGTGGTCGGCGTGAAGATGGGCTCCGGCAGTTGCTCCGCCAGCGCCATGCCGGGCGGGAGCGGTTCGCCGTTGACCGTCCCCTGCTTCTGGTACTCCGACCAGGCGGAGCCGAACAGATAGCCCCGCACGACGCACTCCATGAGCACCGGCCGGCAGGCCTTCACCATCATCGCCCGGCCCGCCACGCCCGGCCCGGCCGTCTCGGGGAAGTCGGTGGGGTCGGCCGAGATCAGGTGGTTCTCGACGATGTCGCCCGTCTTGTCGAACCAGAAGGTGGACAGGCCGGTCAGGACCCGGCCCTTGTCGGGAATCGGCTCGTCGAGGACGACGTCGAAGGCGGAGATCCGATCCGACGCCACCATGAGCAGGCGGTCGTGGCCGATCTCGTAGACGTCGCGCACCTTCCCGGACCGCAGCTTGGGGAGGCCGATGGAACTCACGGCAGACCTCGTTTCAATCGAAGGATCCGTCAATCAAAGGATTCGGGGGCGTCGAGGGCGTCGAAGACCCGGCCCGAGTTGGCCAGGGCGGCCTTCAGGTCGAAGCAGGCGGCCAGGCGTTCCTCGCTCAGGCGGGCGGTCACGTCGGGGTTCTCGCGCAGGATGTCGGCGAACGGCCGGCGCTCCTCCCAGGCGGCCATCGCCGAGCCCTGCACGATGCGGTAGGCGGCGTCGCGGTCGAGGCCCGAGGCGACGAGGGCGAGGAGGACCGGTTGGCTGAAGACCAGGCCGTAGGACCGCTCCAGGTTTTCGGCCATCCGGTCCGGGAAGACCTCGAGGCCTTCCACGATCTCGGCGAACTTCACCAGCAGGTAGTAGGCCAGCATCGAGGAGTCCGGCAGGATGATCCGCTCGGCGCTGGAATGCGAGATGTCCCGCTCATGCCACAGCGCCACGTCCTCCAGCGCCGGGACGAGGTTGGCCCGGACCACCCGGGCCAGGCCGCACATCTGCTCGCACCGCACCGGGTTGCGCTTGTGGGGCATGGCGCTCGAGCCCTTCTGGGCCCCCGTGCGGAACGGTTCGGCGGCCTCGCCCACCTCGGTGCGCTGGAGGTGGCGGATCTCGAGGGCGAAGGCTTCGACGCTGGCCGCCACCGAGGCGCAGGCGTAGGCGAACTCGGCGTGGCGGTCGCGGGCCAGCACCTGGGTGGCAGGCACGGGCCGCAGCCCCAGCCGCTGGCAGACATAGCGTTCCACGGCCGGGTCGACGTTGGAGTAGGTGCCGACGGCGCCGGAGAGCTTCCCGACGCTGACGGTGTGCCGGGCCCGGACGAGCCGCTCCCGGTCGCGGCGGATCTGCAGCGCCCACAGCGCCATCTTCGCCCCCATCGTGGTGGGCTCGGCGTGGATGCCGTGGGTGCGGCCGACCATGGGGACGTCGCGCAGCTCCCGGGCCCGGCCGGCGATCGCCCCTTCCAGCGCCGAGGCGGCGTCGACGAGGAGGGTGGCGGCCCGGGTGAGGGTGAGGGAGAGGGCGGTGTCGGTCACGTCGGACGACGTGAGGCCGTAGTGGACCCAGCCGCCGGCGGGCTGGCCGACGCGGCCGGCCACGACGTCGACGAAGGCGGCGACGTCGTGGTTGGTGATCCGTTCCCGGGCTTCGATCTCGGCCACGTCGGCGGTGGTGACCATGCCGGCGGTGCGCTCCCGGATGGTGGCGACGTCCTCGGCCGGGACCGTTCCGAGCAGCGACCACGCTTCGACGGCCAGGATCTCGACCTCGAGCAGGTTGGAGAAGCGGGCCTCGTCGCTCCAGAGGCCGCTCATCTCGGGCAGCGAGTAGCGGGGAATCACGAGTCGCTCCCGAGTTCGGTGACGGTGAGATTG
>JAUZEX010000306.1 GCA_030838815.1 Actinomycetota bacterium | reverse complement strand
GCTCGCTGGTGGCCCCCATGACGCTGGCCGCGGTGGCAGCAGGCTGCGACGGGATCATGATCGACGTCCACGCTCACCCCGAACAGGCGCGCTGCGACGGGCCCCAGGCCCTCCTGCCCGACGAGCTGTCGACCCTGGCCGAGCGGATGTGGCAGCTGGCGGCCTGGATGGGGCGGGACGTCCCGCCCGGCGTCGGCTCCGTCGATCCCGGTTAGCCGGCGTCGGGGGAGGCAGGTGAAGCTCCCTAAGGCGTCGGGGGCGGCAGGTGAAGCTCCGGAGCCGTCCGGGCGGCACGCACGGTACCGAAGTACGACAGGCCGAAGAAGGCCAGGCCCACCGCCAGCAGGAGGAACCCGAGCCGGCCCGGGAGGCCGGGGATGGCGGCCGGGATCACGGCGCCGCCCACCCAGGCCAGCTGGAAGCGGGTCTCGAAGCGGGCGAAGGTCCGCCCCCGGGCCGCCTCAGGGGCGTCGCGCTGGACCAGGCTGTCGAACGCCAGCCGACCGCACGCCGCCCCGACCGAGACGGCGCAGGCCACGACGCCGATGGCCGTGTTGCCGAAGGCCCGGGCCCCGAAGAGGGCGACCACCGCCGGGGCGAGCAGCGACCCGGCCAGGATCGTCTCCTCTTTCACGACCCGGCGCAGGCGGGGGGCGATGATGGCGCCCAGGAAACCGCCCAGCGCCCCGGCGCCGATGACAAGGCCGAACTGCCACGGTCGGGCGTGGGTGCGCTTCAGGTCGAAGGCGGCCAGGAAGGTGAGGAATCCGACCGCAGCCCGCAGGACGGCCATGGCGGTGGCGGCCAGCCGGATGCTGGCGGCGTGGAGCTCGGCCTGCTCCTGCTCCTGCGCCGGCGGCGCCGTCCGCGCCGCCCGCGGGATGCGGAAGGCGGCCACGACCGAGGCCAGGTTCACCAGCGCCGCCATCCGGAGCACCCACCGGGCGTCGAGGAGCGTCTGGACGCCCGCCCCCAGCGGCCCGAGGACGACGCCGGCCAGCACGGCGATCAACGCCAGCCGGGAATTGGCCTCCACCAACCCGGTCTCGTCGGGGACCACGGCCGGCACGAGGGCGCTCTTGGCCACCAGGTAGCCCTTCGACAGGGCCAGCGTCCCGAACGCCGCGGGGTAGAAGAGCAGGCTGTTCAGGTGGTTGGCCATGAACAGGCACAGCACGGCCCGGCCGAGGGCGAAGAGCGCCACCATGAACCGCCGCCCGCCCTTCGTCCGGTCCAGCGCCGGCCCCATCACCGGGGCCACCACGGCGAACGGGACCATCGTGATCCCGAGGTACAGCAGGACTTTCGGGCGGGCGGCGGCCAGGGTGGCGCTGAAGAAGATGGAGCCGGCCAGGGCCACGGCCACCAGGGTGTCGGCGCCGACGGCCAGCGCATGGGTGACGGCCAGGCGGGCGAAGGGACTCTGCCCCGGCAGGGCTTCGCGGGACTGGCTCATCCTGCCGCTCTACGGTAGTGCTCGCTGTGCCCGGTCGCTTCCGACCGTCGAAAGGGATAAGGTCCGAATACGGTCCTTACCGAGCCAGGCCGCGCCGGCCCAGACCCGAGGGACGGGAGCCAGTGAACTTCGATGCCTACACCGACTTGTCGGTCGTCACCGCCGTCGATCTCGTCAACACCCTCGACGTCGAGACGGGCCTCGACGTCCTCACGGAGCCGGATCACCTGGCCAAGTTTCTCGACGACCACGTGGACAGCTACGACCGGCCCCTGACGGCGGTCGATGTCGCCGACGTCCGGCACCTCCGGGAGCGGTTGCGGCTGGCCTTCACCCTCGGGAGCATCGACACGGTCATCGATCTCCTCAACGACCTGCTGGCCGAATCGAGCGCTCTTCCCCAACTGACCGATCACGACGGGGTGTGGCACTTCCATTTCACGCCGCCCGAGTCGTCGCTGGTCGCCCACATGGCCGCCGAAGCGGCCATGGGCCTGGCCAGCGTGATCCGCGAGCACGGCCTGGAGCGGCTGCGGGTCTGCGCCGCCAGCGGTTGCGCCCGGGTGTTCGTCGACACCTCCCGCAACCGGTCGCGCCGCTACTGCAACCCTGACATCTGTGGCAACCGCACCAACGTGGCCGCCTTCCGGGCCCGGCAACGGGCCGCAGAAGCGTCAGACTAGACGGGCCTTACTGTAAGGCGTTTCTTACTGAAAGACCCTTAAACAGCATTCCGCCCGCCGTTCACCTCGGCGTCTCGCAGCACCCCGCCTCCGTTCGCGGAGCGGGTTTACGGTCCGCGGCGTGCTCACCTCCGCTGGTGCTCCGGTGGCCCCGACGATCACCGGGGCGTTGGAGCTCCCCCGGATCGTCCGCCTCGGGCCGAACCTCTACGGCGCCGCCTTCACCCTGATGAAACTGCTGCCGGCCCGGCACATCCTCGACCGGGCCGCCGGCGAGGGGCGGCTCGAGCCAGGCACCGTCGTCATCGAGTCGACCTCGGGGACGTTCGGGCTGGCGCTGGCCATGGAGTGCCGGCTGCGGGGCCGGCCCCTCGTGCTGGTCAGCGACCCGGCGGTCGACCCCCGGCTCCGCCGGCGCCTGCGCGACCTCGGCGCCGCGGTCGACATCGTGGCCGAGCCGGCCCCGGTCGGCGGGTACCAACAGGCCCGCCTCGATCGGCTGGCCGAGCTGCGGGCCCGCCATCCCCGCCACTTCTGGCCCGCCCAGTACTCCAACCCCGACAACCCGGGCGCCTACAACGTCCTGGCCGAGCTGCTGACGTCGGCCATCGGCCGGGTCGACGTCCTCGTCGGCCCCGTCGGGTCGGGCGGCTCCATGTGCGGGACGGCCGCCGCCCTCCGGGCCGGCATCGGGGACGCCGTGACCGCGGTCGCCGTCGACACCCCGGGCAGCGTCCTGTTCGGCCAGCGCGACGCCCCACGACGGATCCGGGGGCTCGGGAACAGCCTGATGCCGCCGAACCTCGACCACTCGGCCTTCGACGAGGTCCACTGGGTGAGCGACCGGGAGGGCTTCGCCGCCACCCGGGCCCTGCACCGCCGCCACGCCCTGTACATGGGGCCGACCAGCGGGACGGCGTGGATGGTCGCCTCGTGGAAGGCCAGGGCCGAACCCGACGCCCGGGTGGTGGTGCTGCTCCCCGACGAGGG
>JAUZEX010000265.1 GCA_030838815.1 Actinomycetota bacterium | reverse complement strand
CGAGAAAGTGGCCCGCCTCCACCTCGACGCCCTCGGCGTGAAACTGACCGAGCTCTCCCCCGACCAGGCCACCTACCTCGGCATCCCCGTCGAAGGCCCCTACAAGTCAGACCACTACCGGTACTAGGGAGCTGCGCTGCGGACGAGCCGGCCGGGGAGGTTTCCGGTCGGCTTGCCGTCGCGCTGGATCTCCACCCCGGAGACGAACGTGTGGCGGTAGCCGTCCGCGTCCTGGAGCAGGCGCCGTCCGCCGGCCGGCAGGTCACGGTGGATCCGGGGCCGGTGGAGGGCGAGGCGGTCGAGGTCGATCACGTTGAGGTCGGCCTTCCAGCCCGGCGCCAGGACACCGCGGTCCGAGAACCCGACGGTGCGGGCGGTGGCCCGGGTCTGGCGCTCGACCAGCCATTCGATGGGCAGCCGGCCCTCGGCGCGGCGCAGGCCCCAGTGCGACAGCAGGAAGGTGGGGAAGCTCCCGTCACAGATCGTGCCGACGTGGGCGCCGCCGTCGGACAGGCCGGGGACGGCGTTGGGGTGGACGAGCATCCGGCGGGCCTCGTCGAGATTCCCGTCCACGTAGTTGGCGAAGGTCAGGTACAGGAACCCCCGGCCCTCGTCGGCCAGCAGGGCATCGAGGGCCAACTCGACGACCGGCACGCCGGTGGCCTCCGAGCGGTGCCCGAGGCTGGTGGAGGGATCGGGCTCGTAGTCGGGCGGCTCGCCGAAGGGGTACATCCGCTCGAAGCGGTCGATCAGGACGCCGCCCAGTTTGGTGCGGTCCCGTTCGCCGGTGTGGGCGTCGAGGAGCCGGCGGCGGAACTCCGGTTGCCGGAGGACCCCGACCTGCTCGGCCAGAGGGCGGTCGGCGATCTCGGCGTAGACCGGGTTGGTCATGAACGGGTTGAGCGTGCACGACAGCCCGAGGAGCAGTCCGATGGACCGGGGGGCGACCTGCGCCGTCATCGGCAGCCCGGCGGCGTTGGCGGCCGCGATCCGGTCCAGGATGGCGAGGTGGTCGTGGGGGCGCTCGGGAAGCTGGGCGACGGAGATCGACAGCGGCCGACCCGACGTCTCCGCCATGCCGCGCAGCACGGCCCATTCCTCGTCGAGGTCGAGGAAGTCGGAGATGAGCTGGAGGACGCCCCGCCCGGTGGCGGCGACCCCGGCCGCGATCCCGCACAGTTCGGCGGCCGATGCGGTGAGGCTGGGCGTTGGCTCCCCGCTGCTGGAGCGGTGGTTGAGCGTGCGGGAGGTGGAGAACCCGACGGCGCCGGCGGTCACGGCCTCCCGGGCGATGGCGGCCATGGCGGCGATGTCGGCCTCGGTGGCCCGCTCGCCGGCCGCCCCCCGCTCGCCCATGGCGTGGACCCGCATGGCGCCGTGGGGCACGTAGGCGGCGCAGTCGATGTCGCGGGGGCGGCGCTCGAGGGCGTCGAGGTACTCCGGGAAGCTCGTCCAGTCCCAGGGCAGGCCCTCGTGGAGCGCCGTGCCGGGGATGTCCTCCACGCCCTCCATGAGGTTGATGAGCCGGGAGCGGTCACCGGCGCGGACGGGGGCGAAGCCGACCCCGCAGTTGCCGAAGACGACGGTGGTGACGCCGAGCGCCGAGGACGGGAACAGGTGCGGATCCCACGTCGCCTGCCCGTCGTAGTGGGTGTGGATGTCGACCCACCCCGGCGCCACCAGCGCCCCGGCGGCGTCGATCTCCTCCCGGCCCCGCCCGGCCACCGCCCCGACCTCGACGACGCGGCCGGTCGCCACGGCGACGTCGGCCTCCCGCAGCGGAGCGCCCGTCCCGTCGGCGAGGAGCCCGTTGCGGATCACCAGATCGTGCGCCATTCCCGCACCTCACCCTCGTTGAGCGTGCCGCCCCGACCCTCCGGTCAGGCTCGGATTCGGCGCTCGCCTCAGACTACGAAGTGCACCAGCTCGAACTCCACGCCGGCGACGGTCACGACGGCGTAGGAGACGTCCCTGCGGCCGGCCGGCGCCTCCGGGGCCACGGTGACGTCGAAGCCCGCCGCCCGGCAGGCGGCGACCCGGTCCTCGAGGTCGTCGACGGCGAAGCTGATGGCCGTGGTGGGGGGCGTGAGCCGGCCCCGCAGCTCATCGGGGAGGCGGACGATCTCGATCGTGCCCGCCGAACGGGGGCCGAGGATGGTGCCGATCGGCGCCGGGCTGCCCGCGTCCCACGACAGGGCGCCGGCGGCGGTCGCCGCCGGCGGGAGCCCCAGCACGGCGCCCAGGGCGGCACCGACGGCCACCTCGTCGTCGGTGACGCAGATCGCGTACTGCAGGGTGCGGGACGGAGCGGGCGTCATCTGGGGTGAGTTTCGCCGCCGGAGCCGGGGGACCTGCACCTGAAGGGAGGCTGGGCCCTGACTGCAATCCGGGCATCCGGTGCCATTAGTGTCGCGACCGGCCCGTCATCCCGGGGAGTCGAAGGGGAGCGGTGGATGGGGCGTCGACATCGGTTCATGGCCGCGGGCGTGACCCTGCTGGCCGGAGGGGCCGGACTCGGGCTCGCCGGCAGGGCGGCTGTCGCCGCCGATGCGCCGTCGACGGCCAACGTCACCGTCAAAGCCGTGTACCTCCCGCCGGTGGTCGAAGTGGCCAGGGGCGGCAAGGTGATCTGGACCTTCGATGACGGCAACACGCCCCACACCGTCACCGCCGACGACAACTCCTTCGGTAGCCCGGCCAACGGCCAGAAGAGCGGCACCTACGAGCACGTCTTCGACCAGTCCGGCTCGGTCAGCTACCACTGCGATTTCCACCTCGGCATGATCGGGACCGTCAACGTCCGCTAGCTCACAGCATCCGTCACACCAACGAAGGGGGACAACATGCGTGCCTTCGCCATCGCCGGAAGCCTCGCCCTGCTCAGCCTGCTCGGGATCGCCCCGCCGGCCCACGCCGAGATGAAGTCGTACAGCGCGGCGCTGTCCGCTTCCGAGGAGACGCCGGCGCCCGGCCCCGCGGGCGGGATCGGGGCTGCGACCATCACCATCGACATGGCGGCCAAGAGCCTCTGCTACGACGTCACATGGTCGAAGGAGGTCGGCACCCCGACCGCCGGCCACATCCACAAGGGTCCCAAGGGGCTGAACGGCCCGGTCGTCGTGCAGTTCGACCTGCCGGCCAAGCCCAAGTCGTGCCTCACGGTCGACAGCACCATCCTGGGCCAGATCGCCGGTGACCCGAGCGGGCACTACGTGAACCTCCACTCCGACAAGTACCCCGGCGGGGCGGTGCGGGGACAGCTGAAGGAAGGGTAAGCGACAACCGTAAGCGTAAGGTTCATAACGCCTTTTGCCCCTTGCCAAAGGGGCATGACCGGCGCATGCTGTGGCGATGAACAATCTCGTCGCCACCTGGCGTCAGCCCGCCGTGATCGACGTCCGGGACGAAGCTGACGTGTGCGAGCTGCTGGCCCGGGTTCACGACCGCCTGGCCGAGATCCCCGAGATGGCCCGGGCCCTGCGCCTCGTGGACGTCGCCCTGGACGAGGTCCTGACCTGGTTCGACGGCGGCGTCGTGTCCCTGCCGGTTGCGGGGCTGACTCGGAGGTCGGGATAGAACAACCACCATGCGGATCGAGGTCGGCGGCCTGTCGTTCTCGGTGGTGGTGGATGGGCCCGAGGCCGGCCCGGCCGTGGTGCTCCTGCACGGCTGGCCCGACTCGTCGCGGGTGTGGCGCCATCAGGTGCCGGCTCTCGCCTCAGCCGGGTTCCGGGTCGTGGCGCCGGACCTCCGGGGTTTCGGCGCCTCCGACCGGCCGGAGGGCACCGGGGCCTATCGGGCCAGAGTCCTGTGCGGCGACGTGGTCGGCGTCCTCGACGCTCTCGGGCTGGAGCGGGCCACCGTCGTCGGGCACGACTGGGGCGCGGCGCTGGCCTGGATGCTGGCCAGCGTCTTCGCCCCCGACCGGGTGGAGCGCCTGGCGGTGCTCGCCGCCGGCCACCCGGAGGCCATCCGCAACGCCGGAGCCCGTCAGCGGCAGCTGTCGTGGTACGTGCTGCTGTTCCAGTTCGCGGGCGTGGCCGAGCGGTGGCTGATGATGGACGACTGGGCCCACTTCCGGGAGTTCTGCGGTGGGGCGGAGGGGTACGCCGACGTCGACGCCGCGATCGCCGAGTTGTCCCGCCCGGGCGCCCTCACCGCCTCGCTCGAGTGGTACCGGGCCAACATGACACCCGAGACCCTGGTGGCCCCGCCGCTCGACCTGCCGCCCGTCCGCTGCCCCACACTCGGGATCTGGGGGACGGGCGACCTGGGCCTGACCGAGGAGCAGATGCGTGGCTCCGGCGCCTACGTGTCCGGCTCCTGGCGCTATGAGCGACTCGATGGTGCCGGCCACTGGCTGCAACTCCACGCTCCCGACCGGATCAACGCCCTGTTGGGGGAGTTCCTCGACATCGCCGAGGAGGGCTCCTCGGGTTAGGAGCAGCCCGTCAGGGCCCGCAGCGCGGCCTGGACCTCGGACAGGTTCGTGCCCCAGGGGACGACGGCGCGGTTGCCTTCGACCCGGATGCCGCGCTCGAGGAGGCAGCAGCGCAGCAGGGTGCACGTCGCGGCGCCGCCAGAGGAAGGGGCGACCGTGGCGCCATCGGAATCGGTCGCAGTCAGGCGGTCCGGGCAGAGCTCCACCTGGCGGTCGGCGTCCGTGCCGTAGAACCAGCGGTGGAACTGGCGGGAGCGCTCGCACCCGACCAGGGTCCAGTCGGCCCGGGCCGGGCGCTGGTCGAGGTAGTCAACGGTGCCGGCCAGCGCGAGGCCGGCGCCCTGGCAGGGGAGTAGATAGTGCTGGTCGGGCTGCGCCGAGGCCAGCGTGGGAACGTCGAGCAGCTCCGGCTGCAGTCGGACCGGGGGCATGTCCTCGTCGATGGCGACCGCCTGCCGGGCCAGGTCCAAGAGGCGGGACGGCTCGGGGGGCACGACGTCGACGAGGCGGATCACGGTCGGGCGGGCCCGGACGATGAAGTTGACGTGCTGGTACCGGCCCTCGACGACGCGGACGGCGACGTTCGCCGCGTCCGACGCCGCGACCTCGGCCAGGGCACTGGCGTTGGCGGTGTCGACGTCGTGGCGCACGACGTAGACGCAGTCCTCCGGACCCGCCAACCACTCGATGTCGACGATGGGGTTGAACAGCGCCTCCTGCGAGGCGCAGGTGACGCCGACCAGCGCCGTGGCCGGCCCGCCCGGCGGGGATGGCGCGCTCCGGAGGACGATGAACTCGGTGCGGCGGTAGGCCTCGCGGGACAGGAGGACCTCTTTGACGGCGCCCTCCTCGAGCGGGCCGTCCCAGTGCTGCACGCTCACACCCCGGTAGGGGCGGCAGATGAAGTTGTCCGGCAGCGTCAGCACGTGCCCGACGGGTCCGAGCTCTCCGGCCGGCTGCCGTGGCGGCGCAGGGCGAGGCCGGCGGTGTCGGCCCGCAGGCCCCGGCGCAGTGTCTCGAGGGCGATCACCTCGTCGGTGGCGACATTGCCGAGGTTGACGTCGACGCCGAGGTGGCGGACGAACCACTTCTGCTGCGACGGCGACGGCGCCTCGAAGATGATCCGGTCGGCCGGCACCCGGGACAGGAGCGCTGAGACGAGCGGCTCGCGGACCCGCCCGTCCGGATGGTAGAGACCGACCGTGCCCGATTCCCGGCCCTCGGCGATCACGAACGCCGCCCCGGCGTCGATGTCGGCCTGCATCTGGGTCGCCCAGGCGGACGGGCGGACCGGCGCCTCGGCATCTTTCGAGCCGACCTCGGCCAGCACGACGAAGTCCCGGGCCATCGCCTCGATCAGACCGGCCTTGATGCCTTCGCCGAGCTCCACGGTGCCCTCCGAGACCTCCACGGCGTCGAAGCCGATGGAGTCCGCCCAGCGGACGAACTCCCGCAGCTTGCCCTGGACGGTGGCGAGCTCCAGGAGCGTGCCGCCGATGCAGCTCTGCACCTTGGCCTCGTGGCAGGCCACCACCTTGGCCCGGATGTGGCGGCTGACATAGGCCGTGCCCCAGCCGAACTTCACGAAGTCGATGTGGGCGCCGGCCAGGTCGAGCAGCGACTCCAGGGTGGCGATGGGGAGACCGCGGTCGATGACGTGGGTGACGCCCCGGGAGCGCGGCTTGGCGGTGCGTTCCGGCAGGGCCAGGAAGTCGGCCAGGGCCAGCTCGCCGTCGTTGCGGACCGCCTCCCGCCGGGGCACGCCCGGCAACGCCACCATGGCCCTCAGGCTACCGGCCGGTCGCCGTCCGCCGACCTGGAGCTGCGCCTGTCCCGACCGGGCCTTCAACCCCCCTGGGTCTGGAGCACGGACAGCGTCCGGTGGGCGGTCAGCGCCACCTGGAGCTGGAAGCGGACGTCGGGCCGGGCCAGATCCCGGCCGGTCACGGCCGCGATCCGTCCCAGCCGGTACTTGAGGGTGCTCACGTGGATGCCGAGGGCGTCGGCGGTGGCCTGCTGGGCGGCGCCGGCGTCGAGGTAGGCGGCCAGGGTGGGGAGAAGTTTGGGGTTGGCCAGGAGCGGGCCCAGCCACTCGGCGACGAGGGCGGCCATCGG
>JAUZEX010000232.1 GCA_030838815.1 Actinomycetota bacterium | reverse complement strand
TCGTCTCGTCCAGGGTGGCCGCCGTCTCGTCGAAGGCGGCTTTCGTGTCGGCGAGGCCGGCCTTCGTGTCGGCGAGGCTGGCCTTCGTGTCGACCAGGGCGGCCTTCGTGTCGACCAGGGCGGCCTTGGTATCGGCCAGGGTGGCCTTGGTCTCGGCCAGGGTGGCCTTCGTGCCCCCCAGGGCGGCCTTCGTCTCGTCCAGGGCGGCCCTCGAATCGGCGAGGCTGGCCTTGGTCTCGCGGAGGGCGGCGATCGCCTGGTCACGAGCCGTCACGGCCTGCTCGAGGCGGCCGACAGCCTCCTCCTGGGCGCTGACGGCCTGGTCGAGGGCGGCCTGGGCCGCGGTGGCCCGGGCGAGGCACTCGGCGGCCGTGGCCCGGGCCTCGGCGGTGGCGGCGGCGGCCTTGGCCCCCCGGGCCCGCTCCCGGTCGCGTTCCCGGCGGGCGGCCTCGGCGTCGGCGAAGCACTCCTGGGCCCGGACCCGCTCCCGATCCCGCTCCTTCTTGGCTACGTCGAGGCGGCCCTCCAGGCTACGGACCTGCGTGGGGGCGATGTCCACGGCCTGGCGGGCCGCCTCGAACTCAGCTTCGAGGCCGGTGATGGTCTGCTCGAGTTCCGACCACAGGGGCCCCCGGCTGCCGGCAGCCGAGTGCTGGCTGCAGCGCGCGCCGAGCTCGGCGATTCGCCAGAGCCCGCGCTCGACGTTCGACATGGATTCCGACATTGGAACGCACTCCCCTCACACTGATGGACGCCATGGGGACAAGGGCGTCCTGGTCACGAACACAATCTGAATTCACCGCTCTATCTGGACATTCCTCCCTCAACCCGACAAATGACGTGGACGTTCACACAGCAACATCGACGAGTCGACGTGTAACGGCAGGGCCTTCCAGGGAAACTGTGCAGGGGCCGCGACCGGCGACCCCTGTGCTCCGAGGAGGCAGCATGCTCGTCCACCTCCATCTGTGGGAGGCCCCCGTCCGCAACCTCGACTGGGTCACGTCGGCCTTCGGGTACCGGTAGCCGTGCCGGCCCATCGCCGCCACCTCACCGTCGACGCACTCCGCCATCACATCGAGCAGCGGTGCCTGGGCCCCTCCGACCGGGGGCTGGTGGGCGTCGAGATCGAGCTCCTGACCTATCCGTCCGCCGACCCCCTCCGCCGGGCCCCGGTGTCCGAGTTGCGGGCCATAGCCGATGGCAACCACCTGCCGGCCGGCAGCCGCATCACCCTCGAACCGGGGGGGCAGGTCGAGATCAGCACCCCGCCCCGTCCCGGCCTCGCCCAGGCCCTTCCCGCCGCCGCCGCCGATCTCGCCGCCGTCTCGGCCGCCCTGCGGCGCGCCGGGCTCGTGCCGGTCGCCCGGGGCCTCGATCCCCTGCGGGCGCCGCAGCGGATCCTCGACCAGCCCCGCTACGCGGCGATGGAGGCCTTCTTCGACCTCGAAGGCTTCGCCGGCCGCACGATGATGTGCTCGACGGCCTCGGTCCAGGTCAACGTCGAGATCGGCCCGCCGGCCGACGTGACCGCCCGGTGGCGTCTGGCCCACGCCGTCGGTCCGGTGCTGGTGGCCATGTTCGCCCACTCCCCGGTGCCCGGCGGCGGGGGTTGCGGGCCCCGCTCGGCCCGCCAGCAGGTGTGGTCGGTGATGGATCCGTCGCGGACGGCCCCCGTCCACCGTCCCGCCCCGGTCGGGGGCCAGAGCCCGGCGGAAGAGTGGCTCACCTACGCCCTCGACGCCCGGGTGATGATGATCCGGGTCTCTCCCGACCGGTTCGTGACCGTCGACGGCCCCCTGGGGACGGGGCTCTTGACCTTCGCCGCCTGGATGCAGCGCGGTCACGAGCTGGGCTGGCCCACCCTGGAGGACTTCGAATACCACCTCACGACCCTGTTCCCACCGGTCCGGCCCCGGGGGTGGCTCGAGCTGCGGATGATCGACAGCCTGCCCGACCCCTGGTGGCGGGTGGCCGCCGCCGTGGCCACCGCCCTCCTGGAGGACGGGGACGCCGGGGCCATCGCCCTCGAGGCCGTGACGGGGGCGTCGGGCGGAACGGCGGTGACCGACCACTGGCGCTCCGCCGCCCGCCACGGCCTGGCCGACCCGGCGCTCCGGGCGGCGGCCGAGGCGGTGTTCCCCGCCGCGCTGGAGGCCCTGGCCCGCCTCGGCGCCGACCGGCAGACCGTGGCCTCGGCCGAGGCCTTCCACGACCGCTTCGTGGCCCGGGGCCGCTGCCCGGCCGACGAACCGGCCTGGATCCCCGAAGTGGAGCCCGCCGCGGTGACCTGACCCGCGCCCGGCAACCGGCGTTCATTTCCGACACCCGTCCGTCGGAAATGAACGCCGGAACGTCGGGTTAGCGGCCGGCGGCGGCGTCGGCCAGGAGGGTGACGTCGTGGCGGCGGACCCGGGACGACGGGAGCGCCGGGTCGCCGGCCAGGAGGCGGGCGACGACGGGGGCCTTGTCGGCGCCGGCGATCAGCCACACGATCCGGCCGGCCCGGTTCACGGCCGGCGGGGTGAGCGTCATGCGGAGCCGGCCGTTGAACGGCCCGACCACGGCGACGTCGTCGGTGGCGTCGACGACCGGGTCGCCGGGCGGCCAGGAGGCGGTGTGGCCATCGTCACCGAGGCCGAGATGCACGACGTCGATGCTCCCGTCCCCACCGGTGACGGCCCGTATCTCTTCGGCGTAGGCGGCGGACGCCCGCTCGAGGTCGGGTTCCTCGACCGGCATGGCGTGCACGTTGGCGGGGGGAATCGGGACCCGGTCGAGCAGCGCCGCCCGCAGCCCGGTCAGGTTGCGGTCGGGGTGGCCCTCCGGCGCCACCCGCTCGTCGACCTGGAACACGTGCACCGCCTCCCACGGCACCGCCCGCTCGGCCAGCGCGGCGAGGAACGCCGCCGGCGTGCTCCCGCCGCTCACGGCCAGGGTGGCCCGCCCCCGGGCGGCCACCGCCTTGGCCAGCTCCTCCGCCACCAGATCGGCCGCCCGTTCGGCCAGCGCCGGGCCGTCGGGAAGGATCTCCACCGCTATCTCGCTCACCCGGGCATCATGCCTCGTCGAGCCACCACCCGCCGCCGCCCGGTCCGCAACGGGCAGGACCGTCCCGGACGTAACGAGCCGGCCGGGCGGGGTACTGCACCATGAGCGACGGGAGGAACGGGCGATGGGGACGGTGGAGCGGGTGTTCGTGGCCGAGGCCGGCGGTTCGGCCATGCGGCAGGTGGACGAGGTCCGGGCGATGGCCGGCCGCGGTCTCGACGGGGACCGGTACGCCACCCGCCGGGGCTACTGGACCGATGTCGACGAGTGCCAGGTGACGCTGATCGAGGCCGAGGACCTCGACGGCATCACCGCTTCGTCGGGGATCGCCGTGCAGGACGGGCAGCACCGGCGCAACATCGTCACCCGGGGCGTCGACCTGCGGTCGCTGACGGGGCGCTCGTTCCGGATCGGCGAGGCGACCTTCGCCTACGACCGGCCCCGGCCGCCCTGCCGGTACATCGAGGGGCTGACCGAGCCGGGGATGACCCGGGCGCTGGCCGCCCGCCGGGGTGGGATCTGTGTCCGGGTCGTCGACAGTGGCGTCGTCCGGCCCGGCGATGAGATCGAGCTCCTGCCCGCCGAGGACGGTTTCGACCCGATCCTCCCGGGCCCGATCCACCGGGCCCCGAACCGGGCCGTGTGATGACCCGCCGCCCCGCGGCCGGCACCGCGCTGGCAGCTTGACCTGCATTTAACGGTTCCGAGCCGGTCTGGCCTGATCAGAGAGGATTTCTGACCGCGATCACCGAATCTGAGGTGGTGGCCGGCACCCCCTCGCCGGCCCGTGAGGATTCGCCCGCGGGAGGTCCCCCCGCCCCGGGTGCGGTCTGGGAGGCCTCGATGGCGCGTCGAAACCTGTTGCGGTCGTTAGCGGCCGCTTCGCTGTTGGCCGTGACCAGCGGCGCGCTGCTGGCCGGCGCGGCGACACCGGCCGCTGCGGTCGACAACAACGTCATCACCGTCACGGTGACCGACTCGGGGTTCACCCAGACGGACATCCAGGCCCGGGTGGGCGACCACCTGATCTTCCGGCTCGACGACGCCGCCCAGGAGCCGCACACGCTGGCCTGGGACGGGGGGCAGATCCGGTACCAGTTCAGCCGCCCCGGCCGGACGTCGACGGAACTGCCGATGAGAAACGCCGGGAAGGCCGCGTTCTTCGACAGCGACCACGTCGGTCCGAACGACCCCAATGCCGGTCCGTTCGCCGGGACCCTCACCGTGACCGACGCTCCTCCGCCGCCGCCGGACACGACGTCGTCCTCGACGTCGACCACCGTGACGACCGCAGTCCAGCCGACGACGACGACGGTCACCACCGCCCGGCCGGAGCCGACGACCACGGTCTTCCCGCCGACGACGCAGACAACCGGGTTCACCACCATCCACCCGATGCTGGTCGCCGACCCCGGCCCGACGACGACCACCACGGCCCCCGCGCCCAAGAAGAAGGACGCTCCCGCCGACAAGGGCAAGGCCAAGGCGGCCGGGACCGAGACGCCGACCACGGCCACTCCCGCCCCGCCCGGGCCACCCCCGGTCGAGCCGATCTTCGACCCCGCCACGCTCACTCCGGGTCCGACGGCGCCGCCCGCCGGCGACATCACGGCCGTGGTC
>JAUZEX010000196.1 GCA_030838815.1 Actinomycetota bacterium | reverse complement strand
CTCGGCGCTGACGAACGCCGAATGGTTCCGCGACTCGACCGGGGCCGACACCCTGCTGTTCATCGACAACATCTTCCGGTTCAGCCAGGCCGGTTCGGAGGTCTCGGCCTTGCTGGGCCGGATGCCGTCGAACGTGGGCTACCAGCCGACTCTGGCCACCGAGATGGGCGCGCTCCAGGAGCGGATCACCTCGACGTCCACCGGCGCGGTCACCTCGGTCCAGGCCATCTACGTCCCGGCCGACGACCTGACCGACCCGGCGCCGGCCACGGCCTTCGCCCACCTCGACGCCAAGACGGTGCTCTCCCGCCAGATCTCCGAGCTGGGGATCTACCCGGCGGTGGACCCGCTCGACTCGACGTCGCGGGTGCTGGCGCCGCAGTACGTGGGTGAGGAGCATTACAAGGTCGCCCGCGACGTGCAGCAGATCCTCCAGCGCTACAAGGACCTCCAGGACATCATCGCCATCCTCGGTATGGACGAGCTGTCGGAAGAGGACAAGGTCCTCGTCCAGCGGGCCCGGAAGATCCAGAAGTTCCTGTCCCAGCCCTTCTTCGTGGCCGAGCAGTTCACCGGTATCCCGGGCCGCTACGTGAAGCTGGCCGACACGATCAAGTCGTTCAAGGCGGTCGTGGCCGGCGACTACGACCACCTGCCGGAGCAGGCCTTCTACATGAAGGGCGCCATCGACGAGGTGGTTGCCGCCGCCGAGGCGTCCGGGACGAAGGTCTAGCCGGTGGCCGAGGGACACAGCTCGGGCAGCCTGGAGGTCACCGTCGTGAGCCCGGCGCGGCCCATCTTCGAGGGCGAGGCCCGGTTCGTGACGGCCCCGGCGTGGGATCGCGTCGGGGGAAGCCGATCGCTGTACGGCGGCGCGCCGAAGGACCAGCAGCTGACCGTCGGGCAGCTCGGGATCTTCCCCCGGCACGCCCCGCTCGTGGCCGCTCTCGGTAGTGGCCTGCTCCGGATCGGCCTCGACGGCGGCCGGGTGGCCCGCTACGCCGTCAGCGGAGGGTTCCTCAAGGTCGGCGACGACCGGGTCACGATCCTCGTCGACCGGGCCGTGACCGAGGCCGACGTCGACGGGGCCCAGGCCCAGCACGACCTCGATGAGACCCTGGCCGAGCTCCAGCACCCGAAGACCGACGCCGAGTTCGCCGACCTGCTCGACCGCCGGGCCTGGTCCGAGACCCGAATCAAACTGGCCCGGCCTTGATCTCCGGGGGTCACCCCCGTACCCCCGGGGCCGCTCGGGGAGGCTCCTCGCTCTCTTCTGCTCCGATGGCGTCGTCGTCCGGGTCGAGCAGCACGACGAGGTCGGCCTCGAGCACCACCACACCGGCGGCCCGGCGGGCCTGGCGGGCGGTCGGGTGGAAGATGGCGTAGAGCACCAGCGCCAGGGCGGCGATCCCGAACGGCACCAGGGCATTGCCCTCGTTGGTGTACGTCGGGGCGAGGACGAAGCCGGCCAGCACCGCCGTCCACGCCCACAGGATGAACACCGCCCGCCGCTGGCCGTGCCCGAGTCGCATCAGCCGGTGGTGGAGGTGCTCCTTGTCGGGCATGGCGATCGACGTGCGCCGGGCAGCGCGCCGGACGATGGCCAGGGCGATGTCGAGCATCGGCACCCCGAGGATCACGAACGGGATCACGAGGGGGGCGAAGAAGAAGAACGTCTGGCCGCTGAACTGGTCGGCGGTGCGGCCCCCGACCAGGATGGTGCTGGCGGCCAGCAGCAGGCCGAGGAAGAGCGCCCCGGCGTCGCCCATGAAGATGCGGGCCGGGTGGGCGTTGTGGGGCAGAAACCCGACACACACGCCCACCGCGATGATCGCCACCAGCGGCGCCAGGTTCGACCCGGCCAGGAGCCCCGAGTCGGACAGCCGGAGGGAGTAGAGGAAGAAGGCCGTGGCGGCGATGCCCACCACGCCGGCGGCCAGGCCGTCGAGGCCGTCGATCAGGTTGACGGCGTTGGCCATCAGCGCCACCCAGATCACGGTCAGGAGCGGCGACAGGTCAGGCGAGAGCACGACGAACCCGGCGAAGGGGATCCGGAAGAAGAGCAGCGTGACCCCAAGCAGCGACAGAAGGCTGCCGGAGAAGACCTGTCCGGCCAGCTTGGCCGGGGGCGACACGTCCCGCAGGTCGTCGAGGGCGCCGACGGCGAACATGGTGGTGGCCCCGATGAGCAGCCCGAGGGGCTCCGAGGTGCCCCGGAAGACGGGCCGGAACTGGGGCAGGACGGAGGCCACGGCCATGGCGGCCAGAAATCCGCCGTACATCGCCGCTCCGCCCAGGGTGGGGGTGGGCCGCTCGTGGACCCGCCTCGGGTCGGGCGAGACGACCGCCCCGAGGCGGATCGCCATCCGCCGCACCGGCGGGGTGAGGAGCCAGGTGACGAGGCCTGCCACCACGAGGACGATGAGGTACTCCGCCATGCCAGCCGTTCAGGATCGCGCGTCCGGCGGGACGAGCGACGTCATCCGGGATAGGGCACGAACTTCGAGCACAGCTGGGCGGCCGCCTCCCGGACCTCGGCGGCCACCTGCTCGTCGGAGGTCGCCCGCAGGACGCGGGCGATGAGGGAGGCGATCCCGGCCATCTCGCCCTCCCCCATCCCGGCGGTGGTCACCGCCGCGGTGCCGATCCGTAGGCCGCTGGTGACGAAGGGCGACTCCGGGTCGTTGGGGATCGTGTTCTTGTTGAGCGTGATCCCGGCCCGGTCGAGGGCCTCCTGGGCCACCTTGCCGGTCACATCGAAGGGTCGGAGGTCGACCAGCATCAGATGGTTGTCGGTCCCGCCGGAGACGATCCGGAATCCCTCGTCGGCCAGGGCGGCGGCGAGGGCCCGGGCGTTGCGGACGATGCCATCGGTGTAGGCGGCGAAGGCGGGCTGGGCCGCCTCGTGGAAGCAGACCGCCTTGGCCGCGATGACGTGCATCAGCGGGCCGCCCTGCATCCCGGGGAAGACGGCCTTGTCGATGGCCTTGGCGTACTGCTCCCGGCAGAGGATCGCCCCGCCCCGGGGGCCCCGCAGCGTCTTGTGGGTGGTGAAGGTGACGACGTCGGCGTAGGGAACCGGGGACGGGTGGGAGCCGCCGGCGATGAGTCCGGCGATGTGGGCCGCGTCGACGATCAGGAGAGCCCCGACCTCGTCGGCGATCCGCCGGAAGGCCGGGAAGTCGATCGTGCGCGGGTAGGCGGTGGCCCCGGCGATGATCGCCTTGGGCCGCTCCGCCCGGGCCAACTGGGCGATCACGTCGTAGTCGAGGACCTCGGTGTCCTCGTCGACGCCGTAGGCCACGAAGTCGTAGAGACGGCCGGAGAAGTTGACCGGAGAGCCGTGGGTGAGATGACCGCCCTGGTCGAGGCGCATGCCCATCACCTTGTCGCCCGGTTCGAGCAAGGCGAGGTAGACGCCCATGTTGGCGTTGGCGCCGGAGTGGGGCTGGACGTTGGCGTGGTCGGCCCCGAACAGCGCGCAGACCCGCTGGCGGGCCAGCTCCTCGGCGTCGTCGACCACGGAGTTGCCGCCGTAGTAGCGCTTTCCGGGGTAGCCCTCCGAGTACTTGTTGGTGAGAACCGTCCCCTGGGCGGCCATCACGGCCGGGGAGGTGAAGTTCTCCGAGGCGATCAGCTGGATCGTGGTGTTCTGCCGGGTCAGCTCCCGGGCGAGGACGTCGGCCAGCTCGGGGTCGACGGCGGAGACAGTTTCAAAGGGATCCATGACCATGCCGTCGAGCTTAAACGGCCTACTCCTGGGCGGCGGTAGTCGTGGTGGTGGGCTTGCCCGTGGTGGTCGGCGTTGTCGGTTTGGCCGTGGTGGAGGTGGTGCCGGCCGGCTTCGTGGTCGAGGTCGTGGGCATCCCCTTGCCGGTGGTGGCGCTGGTCGGCGTCTCGGTCCCCGGGGCCGGCTTGGCGGTCGTCGCCGTCGTCCCGCCCGCCTTGGCCGTGGTGGCGGCCCGGGTGGTGGTGGTCGTCGCCGTGGCCTTCGCCTTGGAAGTGGAGGTTGTCGTCGGCCCCTCGGTGGTCGTCGTCATGGTCCCGGGGCGCATCGTCGTCGTGGTGGTCTGTTTGGCGCCCTTGGGCAGCGGCACCGTCCACGTCGTGCGGCTCGAGCCGTCGTAGACGACGCCGGTGGGAAGGGCTCCCTCCGGCACCGTGAACGTCACCCAGCCGGACAGGCACTTGCCGGCCGGCACGGTCCCCCCGGTGAGCTCGGGCTTCTTCGCTCCCGCCCCGTGGTCCCGCATCGTCCCGTCGTCGAGTTTGAGGAGGAAGTAGGCCGGCTCGAAGCTGAGATTCTTCTCGTGGGGCCCGGAGCAGCCCTTGACCTCGGCCGCGATGTACTTGAAGCCCTTGCCGGCGCCGAAGAGGCGCCCAGCGCTCACGTCGTCCTCCATGGCCGACACCGTGACGCTCCCTCCGTCGGAGCCGATGGCGACCTTGTCCCCCACCACCGGGTCGGCCTTGGGGGCGTCGGCCGCGGCGTCCTTGGGCGCGCCGGCCAGGTCGAGCGGCGTCTCCGCCCCTGCGGCCTGGATCCCGGGCGGCTTGGCCGTCATCCCGTCGGCCGTGACCTTGTGGGGCGGGGTCGTGCCGCAGGCGGCGGCCAGCACCCCGCCCCCGAGGACCCCGGCCACGAGGACCGCCAGTCCGGCGCGGATCCAACCCCGATCGGTGTGCTGTCCTTCTGCGGGGCACATCCCCGAATGCCTGGGTTGCATCGCGCCTCCCCAACTTCTCTGACCGGTGTGGCACCTGAGTCCGATGTTGGCGTAGGAGGGGACGAAAGTGGGGGATGCCCACCGCGGCTTGTTGCCGGTGGAAGGGCTCGTCCCGCCCGACGGCGAATGAACACGACGTAACGAGTGGCGAACAGGTGCCGGGAGCCACTCGGGACAGGCTGTAGCGCGCGCCTTCCCCCCCAAAGCCGCGTCCCCCCAGGAGATCCCAGCGATGATGAACCCGATGAGAACCTTGCTCGTCGGCTCGTCGGGCGGTCACCTCGCCCAGCTGCACCAGCTCAAGCCGTGGTGGGAACGTCACGATCGTCTGTGGGTGACGTTCGAGAAGCCCGACGCGCTCTCCCTCCTCGCCGGCGAGGAGACCGCGTGGGCCTACCAGCCGACCACCCGGAACATCCCCAACATGCTGCGCAACCTGAAGCTGTCCTGGAAGGTCCTGCGGCGGTACCGGCCCGACGTCGTCGTCTCGACGGGGGCGGGCGTCGCCTTCCCCTTCTTCGTCATGGCCAAGGTCCTGCGGATGAAGACCGTCTACGTCGAGGTCTACGACCGCATCGACTCCAAGCCGCTGACCAGCAAGCTCTGCTACCCGTTCTCCGACCTTTTCCTCGTCCAGTGGGACGAGCAGCAGAAGCTCTTCC
>JAUZEX010000165.1 GCA_030838815.1 Actinomycetota bacterium | reverse complement strand
TTCACCGACGAGGCGATGGTCAACCTGCGGGGCGGCGACGGCGGCGCCGGCGCGGTCGCGTTCCGCCGCGAGCCGTACGTCGACCGGGGCGGGCCCGACGGCGGCGACGGCGGCAAGGGCGGCGACGTCTGGCTGGTCGCCGACCGCAACACCGCCTCGCTCATCGCCTTCCGCGACCATCCCCACCGCCGGGCCCCCTCCGGTGCCCATGGCTCGGGCAACAAGCGCACCGGCGGCACCGGCACCGACCTCGTCGTGGTGGTCCCCGAGGGGACGATCGTCCGGGATCGGGACGGCACCGTCCTGGCCGATCTCGTCCGCTCCGGCGACCGGGTCCTGGCCGCCCGGGGCGGCCAGGGTGGCCGGGGCAACGCCCACTTCCTGTCCAACAACCGGCGGGCCCCCAGTTTCGCCGAGCAAGGCGAGTACGGCGAGGAACGCTGGCTCCGCCTCGAGTTGCGGCTCATCGCCGACGTCGCCCTCGTCGGGTTCCCCAACGCCGGCAAGTCGACCCTCATCTCGGCCATCTCGGCGGCCAAGCCCAAGATCGCCGACTATCCGTTCACGACGCTGGTGCCCAACCTCGGCGTCGTCCGCAACGGCGACACCGAGTTCATCGTGGCCGACATCCCCGGGCTCATCGAGGGTGCCTCCGAAGGCCGGGGGCTCGGCCACCAGTTCCTCCGCCACGTCGAGCGGGCGCGGGTGCTGGTTGTCCTCCTCGACCTGGCCTCGCTGGAAGGCCGCAGCCCCGCCGACCAGGAACGGGTGCTGCTGCAGGAGCTCGGCCGCCACGAACCCGCCCTCCTGGAACGACCCCGCCTGGTCATCGGCACCAAGGTCGACGTGGCCGACGCCGACGTGGTGTTCGAGGGATTGCGGATCTCGGCCGTCACCCACGAAGGGCTGGGCCCGCTCCTCGGGGCGGTCAGCCGCCTGGTGGAGGAGGCCCGGCAGAGCGAGGGCGAGGTCGAGTCGTTCGTCGTCCACCGGCCGGCCGAGGAGGGGTTCAGCGTCCGGCGCGAGGATGACGGCGCCTTCCGGGTGGTGGGCCGGCTGGCCGAGCGGGTGGTGGCCATGGCCGACCTGACCAACGCCGAAGCCATGGCCTACGTGCAGGACCGGTTCCGCCGGATCGGGGTCGACCGGGCCCTGGCCCGGGCCGGGGCCCGCAACGGCGACACCGTGCGGATCGCGGGCGCGGAGCTCGAGTACCACCAGCCCGGGGGGCCGGAGTCCGACCGCCGGGAGCAGGCCGCCGAGCGGTCGTCGCCGCCCCGGCCGTGATCGTCGTCGCCAAGGTCGGCACCAGCTCGCTCACCGACGAGACGGGTGAGGTGGTGGCGGCGCCGCTCCTCAAGCTCTGCGCCGAGATCGCCGCCGCCCGGCTGGCGGGCCACGAGGTCGTGCTCGTCTCCTCGGGGGCCATCGCCGCCGGGCTGCCGGCCCTCGGGCTCCATCGCCGGCCGACGGACATCGGCACCCTCCAGGCGGTGGCGGCCATCGGCCAGCCCCGCCTGATGGAACGGTTCTGCGCCATCCTCGGCACGCACGGCCTCGTCGCCGGCCAGGTCCTCCTCACCCCCTACGACTTCATCCACCGCACCCAGTACCTCCACGCCCGCCAGACCCTCCGGCGGCTCCTCGACCTCGGAGCCGTCCCGATCGTCAACGAGAACGACACGGTGGCCGACGACGAGATCCGCTACGGGGACAATGACCGCCTGGCGGCCCTCGTGGCCCACCTGGTGGGCGCCGACCTGCTGCTGCTCCTGACCGACACGTCGGGGGTGATGACCGCCGATCCCCGCATCGACGAGGCCGCCACGTTGATCGAGGAGATCGCCGAGGTCGACGCCGCCCTGGAGTCGGTGGCGGGGGCGGGGGGCAGCGAGCGGGGGAGCGGGGGCATGGCGTCCAAGCTCCAGGCGGCCAAGATCGCCGCCTGGTCCGGCGTCCGGGCCGTCATCGCCGCCGCCGCCGTCCCCGACGTGATCACGCGGGCGGCTAGCGGCGAGCCGGTGGGGACGGTGGTCCTGCCCCGGGCCAAGCGCCTGGCCAGCCGCAAGCTGTGGATCGCCTTCGCCCAGGGCTCCCACGGCCGGCTGGTGGTCGACGACGGCGCCCGCCGGGCGCTGGTCGAGTCGGGCCGGTCGCTGCTGCCGGCCGGGGTGCGGGCGGTGGAGGGCAGCTTCGACGCCGACGACGCGGTCGAGGTCATCGGCCCCGACGGGCGGCCGTTCGCCAAAGGCCTCGTCCGCTACAGCTCGGTGGCGCTCAGCGAGTTGGCCGGGTCACGCACCACGGATCTGCCCGAAGGGGTGCCGCACGAGGTGATCCACCGGGACGATCTGGTCGTGCTGCCCTAGCCGGCGGTAGGACGGGTCGGACGGGTTGGTCAGGCCGCCCGGGAGATGGGGTTGTGGGGCTGGTGCGGGCGGCCGGGGCGCTTGACCGCCCGGGCCAGGGTCGGCGCCAGGCGGGACAGGGCGGCGTAGGCCACCATCGACAGCATCAGCGGCACGAACCAGAGGACGACCAGGCCGAGGCTGGCCACCACCATCAGCCACCCCAGGCCGCCGGCGAGCCCGCCGGAGAGGTGCCAGCCGGTGACGGGCACGGTGCCGCCGACGAAGCCCAGGACCACCATCCAGGCGATCGTGACCACCGCGAAGGTGCCGACGAGGGACCCGAGGACGGTGGAGAGCGGGTCGGTCGTGCGCTCCCGCGGCAGGTCCAGGGGATCCCCCTGCGACAGCCCCCACCCGTATGCGCGATCCATGTTCCCCAGTCCTCCCGGCCCGCTGGCCGGTCCCAACCTCGCACGAGCTGACCAGAACCTGAAGGAGGGGACTGTACCTACGCGGGGTTCGTCCCCCTGAGCCCCCAACGGGCAGACGCAATGTCGCATTCGCCACCCGGCAACCCCCAGCCTAGCAACGCCCGCCGGGGCCCAGCCGTCGCATTACCGTCCTGCCCCTCAGCCGGTACACAGGTGCCCCCACCGGCCCCTTTGGCGTGGGAGAGGCCGGCCGCCTCGCCGGTAGAGTGGCTTCATGGAGCCTTCCTCACCGTCGTTGGTGGCCGACCTCGGCCGGCGGGCCAAGGCCGCCTCCCGGGTGCTCGCCACGGCGTCGACGGCGGCCAAGGACGAGGCGCTCCGGGCCGCCGCCGACCTGCTCGAGCAGCGCAGCGGCGACGTCCTCAGCGCCAACGCCGTCGACCTCGAGGCGGCCGCCGCGGGCGGGATGGAGCCCGGCCCGCTCGACCGGCTGCGGCTCACCGACGCCCGGCTCTCGGGCATGGCCGCCGGCCTGCGGAAGGTGGCGGCCCTCCCCGATCCGGTCGGCGAGGTGCTCGACGGCTGGCGGCGCCCCAACGGCCTCGAGATCTCCCGGGTGCGGGTGCCGCTCGGCGTGGTGGCCATCATCTACGAGAACCGGCCCAACGTGACGAGCGACGCCGGCGGGCTGTGCCTCAAGTCGGGCAACGCGGCCCTGCTGCGGGGCTCGTCGACCGCCCTGCGGTCCAACCAGGCCGTGGCCGCCATCCTGCGGGAGGGAGCGGCCAAGGCCGGCCTGCCGGAGGACTCCGTCCTCCTCGTCGACGACGTCTCCCACGAGGCGGCCGTCGAGCTCATGCAGCTCACCGGCCTTGTCGACTGCCTGATCCCCCGGGGCGGGCCGTCACTGGTGCGGTCCATCCTCGACAACGCCAAGGTCCCCTACGTCATCGACGGCGACGGGAACTGCCACGTGTACGTCGACGCCGCCGCCGACCTCGACCGGGCGCTCGACATCGTCCTCAACGCCAAGACCCAGCGGCCCAGCGTCTGCAACGCCGCCGAGTCGCTGCTGGTCCACGCCGCCGTGGCTGACGGGTTCCTGCCCCGGGCCGCCGCCGCCCTCCAGGGCGCCGGGGTGGAGCTGGTCGGCGACGAGGCCGCCCGCCGGCTGGTGCCCGGGATGGGCGAGGCGACCGACGACGACTTCGGCCGGGAGTTCCTGGCCCTCAAGATGTCGGTGGCCGTCGTACCCGACCTCGAGGCGGCCGTGGCCCACGTCAACCGCTTCGGCACCGGCCACACCGAAGCCATCGTCACCCAGGACGTCACCGCCGCCCGCCGCTTCGTCGGCGCCGTCGACGCCGGCACCGTCACCGTCAACGCCTCGACCCGCTTCACCGACGGCGAGGAGTTCGGCTTCGGGGCCGAGATCGGCATCTCCACCCAGAAGCTCCACGCCCGGGGCCCGATGGCGCTGCGCGAGCTCACGACCTACAAGTACGTCGTGTGGGGCGACGGACAGATCCGCAGCTAGTCTTTTCACGCAACCCCATATCCGGTCCGCACCCTAGAAAGGCGGAACCACCCGTATGGCCGAGCGCTTCGTGTCCGTCGACGCCGTCCAGGAGGCGCTCCGGCGCGTCGACTACCTGGCCGACCCGTCCACCGCCGGCGTCGTGTTCCTCGCCGACCGGCTGGAGAAGCCGGTCCTTGTCGAGGGTCCGGCCGGCGTGGGAAAGACCGAGCTGGCCAAGGCCATCGCCGCCACCACCGGCTCCCGCCTCATCCGGCTGCAGTGCTACGAGGGCCTCGACGAGAGCAAGGCCCTCTACGAGTGGAACTACAAGAAGCAGCTGCTCCGCATCCAGGCCGACCGGGAGCACGAGCGGGACTGGGAGACCGTCGAGTCCGACATCTTCTCCGAACAGTTCCTCCTCACCCGGCCGTTGCTGGAGGCGATCCGGGCCGACGAGCCCGTCGTCCTGCTGATCGACGAGGTCGACCGCGTCGAGATCGAGACCGAGGCCCTCCTCCTCGAGGTGCTCTCCGACTTCCAGGTGTCGGTGCCGGAGCTGGGCACGATCACCGCCGTCCGGCGACCGATCGTCGTGCTCACCTCCAACAACACCCGGGAGCTGTCGGAGGCCCTCAAGCGGCGCTGTTTGTTCCTGCACCTCGACTACCCCGACGCCGAGCGGGAGCAGGAGATCGTCCGGGTGCGGGTGCCGGGCATCGACGCCACGCTGGCCGACCAGATCTCGCGGGTCGTGCGGTCCATCCGCCAGCTCGACCTGAAGAAGGCGCCGTCGATCTCGGAGACGATCGACTGGGCCCGCACCCTCATGCACCTCGGGGTGGAGAAGGTGACCCCCGACGTGGTCGGCGGGACGCTCCACGTGCTCCTCAAGTACCAGCGCGACATCGAACGGGCGCAAAAGGAACTGAAGGTCGCCGAGGCGTAGCGTGAGCACTGCCGAGGTTCCGGCGCCGGGGGGGATGCTCGACCTGCTGTCGGGCTTCGTCCACGAGCTGCGGGCGGCCGGGCTCCCGGTCTCGATGACTGAGAACCTCGACGCCATGCGGGCTCTCGAGTACGTGCCGATGGGCGACCGGGCGGCGTTCAAGACGGCGCTGTCGGCCACGCTCGTCAAGCACGCCGACCACGCCAAGGTCTTCAACATCCTCTTCG
>JAUZEX010000157.1 GCA_030838815.1 Actinomycetota bacterium | reverse complement strand
GCCTCCTTGGCCTTGGTGGCCAATGGAGTGACGAGGACCCGCACGTCCTCCGCCGTCCAGCCGAAGGCCAGCTGGCGGGTCCGCAGCGGGTCGACGCGGCGGTGCCGGGCCGGGACGTCGGGAAGGTCGGAGAGGGCGACGACGTGCTCGTCGAACCACCGGCCGTAGGGCCGGCGGGCGGCGATCTCAGCCTCGATCTCGCCGTCGGCGAAGACGCGCCCCCGCTCGAGGTCGACGACGAACAGCCGGCCGGGCCGCAACCGCCCCTTGGCCTCGACCAGCGCCGGGTCGACCGGGAACGTGCCGGCCTCGGAGGCCAGGATGACCCAGCCGTCGGTCGTCACCATCCACCGGCCGGGGCGCAGCCCGTTGCGGTCGAGAGTGGCGCCGATGACCCGCCCGTCGGTGAAGGACACCGATGCCGGGCCGTCCCACGGCTCCATGAGGCAGGAGTGGTAGCGGAAGAACCCCTTGACGTCGTCGGAGAGGTCGTCGCGCCCGTTGAAGGCCTCCGGGATCAGCATCATCAGAGCGTGGGGCAGCGAGCGGCCGGCCATGACGAGCAGCTCCACCACGTTGTCGAGGGTGGCGGAGTCCGACCCGCCCTCCTTGATGATCGGGAGGAGGTCGCTGATGTCGCCGCCGAGGAGCTCCGACTCCAGCTGGGAGTGGCGGGCCCGCATCCAGTTGCGGTTCCCCTCCAGCGTGTTGACCTCGCCGTTGTGGGCCAGCATCCGGTAGGGATGGGCCAGCTCCCAGCTCGGGAACGTGTTGGTCGAGAAGCGGGAGTGGACCAGGGCCAGGGCGCTCTCGAACCGCTCGTCGACCAGGTCGGGGTAGTAGTGGGGCAGCTGCGGGGCCGACAGCATCCCCTTGTAGACGATCGTGCGCGACGAGCAGGTGGGGACGATCAGCTCGTCATGGGAGGCCCGCTCGGCCCGGCGGCGGGCCAGGAACAACGAACGCTCGAAGGCGTCGCCGTCCATCCCGTCGGGGGCGGCCACGAACAGCTGGCGGATGACCGGCGCCGTCGTCCGGGCCACCCGGCCCGCGGCCTCGGGCCGGACGGGGACGTCGCGCCAGGCCAGGATCTCCAGCCCGACGTCGGTGAGCTTCTCGACCAGCAGCCACTCCAGTGTCTGGCGGCGCCGGTCGTCGGTGGGGAGGAAACAGACCGCGACCGCGTACCGGCCGGCCTCGGGGAGCGGGAAATCGGCCACGGCCCGGAAGAACCGGTCGGGGATCTGGACCAGCATCCCGGCGCCGTCGCCGGTGTCGGCGTCGGCCCCCTCGGCCCCCCGGTGCTCCATGTTGGCCAGCGCGGTGAGGCCCCGCCGGACGGCTTCGTGCGACGGGAGACCATCGAGACGAGCCACCAGCGCGACCCCGCAGCCATCGTGCTCGTATCTGGCGTCGTAAAGGCCCTGCATTGGCCCACCCATGATAGTGCCGAGCGGGCGACGCCCACCGCAGGGACGTCACCGGCGCGTCAGAAGCCCGTCATTTTCGGACAGATGTACGAGCCGGACGGGGGACGACCCCCGAGAGCGTTTGGAGATGACTCGAACGGGCTATGGAAGAATCCCCGAACGTCCCGCAGGATGCGCCGATGCGGGCGAAGCGGAATCTCATCGCGGCTGTCGTATTCCTCCTGGCCGGAGCATGGATCGCTCCGGTCCCGATCCCTTCGGCATCGGCATCGGACGCCACCGCCACCACCGCCGTCATCGTCCAGGGCACCACGGAGGCGGCGGCCCACGCCGCCGTCGCCGCCCACCATGGCACGGTCACCCAGGACCTCTGGATCATCAACGGGGTGGCGGCCGACGTCCCGGCGGGCGAGGTGCCGGCCCTCGAGGCCGAGCCCGGCATCCTCCACGTCACGACCGACGTCGCCGTCCACGTCCAGGACGCCAACCCCTCCCCCCTCCACGCCGCCACCGCCATCTACCCCAAGGTGGTGGGCGCCGACCGGCTGTGGCCCGAGGGGATCGACGGCGACGGCGTCACCGTGGCCGTCCTCGACACCGGCATCGCCAACGTCGCCGACCTCTCCGGCCGCGTCGTCGGGGGGGTCGACTTCTCCGGCGGCAACAACCCCTACAACGACGAGTTCGGCCACGGCACGTTCGTCGCCGGCCTGATCGCCGGGAACGGCTCCTCGTCGGGCGGGCAGTACAAGGGCATCGCCCCGAAGGCCAAGCTCGTCTCGGTCAAGATCGCCGGGGCCGACGGCTCCAGCGACGTCAGCCACGTCCTGGCCGGCATGCAGTGGATCGTGTCCTACCGGGACACCTACGGCATCCGGGTCGCCAACCTCTCGCTCGGGACCGACTCCACCCAGACCTACCACCTGAGCCCCCTCAACGCCGCCGTGGAGCGGGCCTGGGACGCCGGGATCGTCATCGCCGTCTCGTCGTCGAACAACGGCCCCGGCCCCGGAACCGTCAGCAAGCCCGCTGACGACCCGCTCGTCGTCACCGTCGGTGCCCTCGACGACAAGGGCACGCCCGGCCGGGGCGACGACGTCATGGCCGGCTTCTCCGGCGAGGGCCCGACCACGGCCGACGGGCTGACCAAGCCCGACCTCGTCGCCCCCGGACGCTCGGTCATCAGCCTCCGGGCGCCGGGTTCGGCCATCGACGCCGCCTACCCAGCGTCGAGGGTCGGCTCGGCCTACTTCAAGGGTTCCGGCACGTCGTTCTCCACCGGCGTGACCTCCGGGGTGGCCGCCCTGCTCCTCGACCGGGAGCCCGGCCTCACCCCCGACCAGGTCAAGGCCCGCCTCCTCAACACGGCCGGCGTCGGCCCCGTCGGGAACCCCAACGTCGACGGCCACGGCTCGCTCGACGCCTACGCCGCCGCCCACGCCGGCACCTTCGACTCCGCCAACGTCGGGGTGGCCCGCTCGCTCGGCACCGGATCGATCGACCTCGACCGGGGCAGCCTCCACGTCCAGATCCAGACCGGGTCGTCGGTCCTCAACATCCTGCTCGGCCTGCTGCTCCCCGTCTACCAGGTGCTCTACGGCAACAACCTGACCGCCCAGAACAAGGCCTTCGATTCCGTCGAGTACATGACGACGAACTGGAGCGGGGCCCGGTGGTACGACAGCCAGTGGGGCGGGGCCCGCTGGTACGGCGCCCGCTGGTACGGCGCCCGGTGGTACGGCGCCCGGTGGTACGACGCCAGCTGGTACGGAGCCCGCTGGTACGGAATCGCCTGGGAGTAGAGGGACGTGCCGAACAAGCTGAAAGCGATTCTGGGGACGGCGGGTGCGGCGGGCGTGGTCACGCTCGCCGCCACCGTCCTGCTCGCTCGCGGCCGCGGGTTGGGCCCGCTGGTCGAGCTGGCCGCCATCGC
>JAUZEX010000071.1 GCA_030838815.1 Actinomycetota bacterium | reverse complement strand
CCTGTTCAACATCTGGTGGTCGCGCAACCATGCCGAGCCCTCCGGCGACGATCCATGGGATGCGCGGTCACTGGAGTGGTCGATCCCGTCGCCGGCTCCTGCCTACAACTTCGACGTCGTACCTGTCGTGCACGACGTCGACGACTTCTGGCACCGCAAGTACACCGAGGACGAGCAGGGACGCCTCGTGCGCATCCCCTCGGGCGGTTCCGATGAGGCCTCGGCCCTCCATGAGCAGCACGAGCCAGGCTCTGATGACCATGGGCACGGCGACGGGCACGGTCACGGCATCCACATGCCGTCGCCCTCCTACTTCCCGGCGCTGGCCAGCGTCGGGATCATGATCGTGGGCTACGGCGCCATCTACCACTGGTGGATCGGGGCCATCGGCGGCGTCATCCTGCTGGCGGGCGTCTTCGGGTGGGGCAACGAGCCCCTGAGCGAGTAGAGGTCAGCGATGCAGACGGCGATCGCCCCCGCACCGCACACCCCCGCTCCCGGCGACCACGACTACGCCGTCACCGGGATCGACTCCCGCAAGCTCGGGATGTGGGGCTTCCTGGCCTCGGAGTGCCTGTTCTTCGGTGCGCTCATCTCCAGCCATCTCCTCTACCGGTCCCGGGCCCCGCAGGGCGTCAAGCTGCCCCACGACGTCTACGACATCCCCTACACGTCGGTCAGCTCCTTCGTGCTGCTCATGAGCTCTCTGACGATGGTGCTGGCCCTGGCCGCCATCCAGCGGGGCGACCACCACCGCCTGCGGGTCTGGCTGCTGGCCACCGCCTTCCTGGGGACCCTGTTCGTGGGCGGCCAGGTCTACGAGTTCACCGTCTTCACCCACGAGGGCCTGAACCTGTCCACCAGCGTGGCGGCCAGCAGCTTCTTCGTGCTGACCGGCTTCCACGGTGTGCACGTGACCGTCGGGATCCTGTGGCTGCTGTCGCTGGCCGGGATCTCGCTGCGGGGCAAGCTCCCGGCCGAGAACCACCTGTGGGTGGAGATCGCCGGCCTCTACTGGCACTTCGTCGACGTGGTGTGGATCCTCATCTTCACCGTCGTCTACCTCGTCCCCAACAAGCATTAGGGAGCCTGGGCATGGCCACCACTGAAGAGGGCGGAACGGTCGCCACCGAGGAGCAGGCGTCCACCCCTGAGCTGGAAGCGGCCCCCGGTCACGGGGCGCTGGTGCACCCCGGCGCCGAGCACAGCCACCCCAGCCCGGTCAAGTACGTCGGCATCGCCATCCTCCTGGCGCTCATCACCGCCCTGGAGGTCGCCCTCTACTACATCCACATGCCGTCGGCGCTGCTGGTCATCTTCCTGATGTTCCTGGCCTTCCTGAAGTTCACGATGGTGGCCGCCTTCTTCATGCATCTGAAGTTCGACAGCCCGATGCTGCGCCGGGTGTTCATGACCGGCATCATTTTGGCCGGGGTCGTCTACACCGTCGCCCTCCTCACCCTCCGAGTCCTGGTCTGACGAGGCCTCCTTGCCGTACGCCTGGCACGCCCACCCCGACGTCTGGCTCCTGATCGCCGGCCTCCTCGGCGGCTACTTCTGGGCCCTGCACCGTTTCGGGCCGCGGCACACCGCCCCCGGCCAACCGGTGGCGACCGGCCTCCAGAAGGCATGCTGGATCTCAGGGGTCGTCACGTTGTGGGTCGCGGCCGACTGGCCCGTCCACGACCTGTCCGAACGGTTCCTCTACAGCGTCCACATGACGCAGCACCTGCTCCTGATGCTGGTGGCGCCGCCATTGCTCCTGCTCGGCACCCCGGCCTGGCTGGCCCGGGAGCTGCTCGCTCCGCCGAGGTTGTACCGGGTGGTGCGGCGGCTGGCCCGCCCCATGCCGGCGCTGATCCTGTTCAACGGTCTCACCGTCGTGGCGCACTGGCCGGCCTTCGTCGACGCCACGCTCGGCTCCGAGTGGCTGCACTTCGCCACCCACGCCGCCCTCTTCGGCTCGGCGCTGCTGATGTGGTGCCCAGTGGCCGCCCCGCTGCCCGAGTTGCGGCCGCTGACGCCGCCGGCCCAGATGCTGTACCTCTTCCTCCAGTCGATCGTCCCGACCGTGCCGGCCTCGTTCCTGGTCTTCGCCGACAAGCCGATCTACCACTTCTACGAGCACGTGCCCCGGCTGTGGGGGCTGTCGGCGGGGGAGGACCAGCGCATCGCCGGCCTGCTCATGAAGCTCGGGGGCGGGCTGCTGCTGTGGATGGTCATCGCCGTCCTCTTCTTCAAATGGCACGCGGCGGAAGAGGAGAACGACCGGCAGGCCCGGCACTGGCGGGCGCTCGAGCGGGAGCTCGATCAGGGACAGAAAACAGATCCGATGAGGTGGACTGGTTGATGAAGGAATACGCCCGATGAAGGAATTCAAGGAACGGGTGCTGATCCCGCTGCTCATCCCGCTGGGGGCACTGGCGATCATCGCCGTCGTCGTCCTCAACATCTCCCGGGTGCTGCTGGCCCTGGAGGAGCGCAGCGGCCCCCACACCGTGACGGCGGTGGCCGTCATCGTCGCCTCCGCCGTCCTGTTCGGCTTCACCTGGTACGCCTCGAAGGGCGGGCGCTCGGCGGGCAACATGAGCCTGCTGTCGGTGGCGGGGATCATGGTCATCCTCGCCGGGTTCGTCGGATTCGAGGCCATCCAGGAGGACCACGACAAGGAGGTGGCGGCGGCCAAGGCCAAGGCCGCGGCCAACAAGCCCGACCTGATCATCGAGGCCTTCGATCTGGGCTTCAAGGAGAAGGAGCTGAAGATCGGGCCCGGCAAGGTGACGATCGAGGAGATCAACACGGGGGCCACCGCCCACACGCTGGTGATCGACGGGGTGCCGGGCAAGAAGCTGTCGGTGCCGGCCCACGACGCCAAGGACATCGGCACCTACCAGATCGCGGCCGGGACGTACACGTACTTCTGCGACATCCCCGGCCACCGCCAGGCGGGCATGGAAGGGAAGCTGATCGTCGACCCGTCGGCCCCGGCCCCCGGCAGCGGAGCGGCCGGTGGCGGTGGCGGAGCGGCCGGCGCCCCGGCCAAGATCGACGCCGCCGACCTCAGCTTCGCGCCGAAGGAGCTCACCGCCCCCGCCGGGCCGGTGACGGTCACGCTCAACAACATCGGCAAGATCCAGCACACCCTCGTCGTCGACGGTGAGCCGGCGTTCAAGAAGCTGGTGGCCGACCCGGGCCAGAGCCCGACCGGCACGTTCACGGCCAAGGCGGGCCAGACGTACATCTTCTACTGCGACGTGCCCGGCCACCGGGCGGCGGGCATGGAGGCCCACCTCAAAGTCGGCTAGGTCCCGGGCCCACCAGCGGGGGTACGGTCTACGGCCGTGCTGCCGTCCGACCTCGACTCCTCCCGCATCCCCCGCCACGTGGCGGTGGTGATGGACGGGAACGGCCGCTGGGCCCGTCGACGGGGGCTCAAGCGGACGCAGGGCCACGAAGCGGGGGAGGACGCCCTCTTCGAAGCCGTCGAGGGCGCCCTCGAGCTCGGGGTCGGATACCTCACGGTCTACGCCTTCTCGACCGAGAACTGGCGCCGGCCCCTCGACGAGGTCCGCTTCCTCATGAACTTCAACGAGAGCATCCTGCTGCGGCGGCGCCAGGAGCTCCACGAACGCGGCGTGCGGATCCGGTTCTCGGGGCGCCGCGGCGGCCGGGTCCCGGCCCGCGTGCTGCGCCGCATGGAGGAGAGCGAGGAGCTCACCCGCAAGAACCGGAAGATGACGCTGATCATCGCCCTGAACTACGGCGGGCGGGCCGAGCTGGTCGACGCCGCCCGGAGCATCGCCCAGGAGGCGGCCGCCGGCCGGCTCGACCCGGACAAGGTCGACGAGAAGACGCTGGCCCGGCACCTCTACCTGCCCGACGTCCCCGACCCCGACCTCCTGGTCCGCACGTCGGGGGAGTACCGCCTGTCGAACTACCTGTTGTGGCAGCTGGCCTACGCCGAGCTGTACTTCACCGACGTCCTCTGGCCCGACTTCCGCCGGGAGCACCTCTACGAGGCGGTGAAGACCTACCAGACCCGGGATCGCCGCTTCGGGGGGCTCAACGACGCGTAGATGACCTTCGGGGGCTCACCAGCCTCCCCCGAAGCACACACCCGTAGTTACACTGGCGTTGTGGCGGGTCTGTATCGGGATCGGGGCATCGTCCTCCGCAGCATCAAGCTGGGGGAGGCGGACCGCATCGTCACGTTCCTGACCGAGGGGCGGGGCAAGGTCCGGGCGGTGGCCAAGGGGGTCCGCAAGCCCAAGAGCCGCTTCGGGGCCCGCCTGGAGCCGACCAGCCATCTGTTCCTCCAGCTCTACGAGGGCCGCAATCTCGACGTCGTCACCCAGGTGGAGACGATCGACGCCAACCGGGCGCTGCGGGAGTCGTACGGCGCCTTCACCCAGGCCATCGCCATGCTCGAGGCGGTCGACCACGTGGCCCAGGAGGCCGAGGCCAACGTCGCCCTCTACCGGATGCTGGCCGCCGCCCTGCGGACCCTGGCCGAGGATCCGGTGCCGGCGGTCAGCGCCGCCTTCTTCTGGAAGCTGCTGGCCCTCGAGGGCGTGTCGCCCGTCCTCGATGCATGCGTGCGCTGTGACGAAACGGTGGTGGACGTGGCGGCCACCTTCGATGTCGGTGAGGGCGGCGTGCTGTGCCGGGCCTGCGCCGGCTCGGGGGCACCGGTGGTGCCGGTGGCGGGGCTGGCCCTCGTGGCGCGCATGCTCAACGGGGGGCTCCGGGGAGTCCTCGCCGAGCCGCCCGGGCCGGCTCTGGCCGAGGCCGAGTCGCTGGCCCTGCGGGCGCTCGAGCATCACCTGGAACGGCGCCTACGGAGCACCCCCATGCTTCTCGCTACCATTCCTGGTCATGCCCCCCGCGCCGAATTCCAATGATCCGGGCTTGATGGACCGCATCGTCAACCTCGCCAAGCGGCGGGGCTTCGTCTTCCCTTCGAGCGAGATCTACGGGGGGTTCCGCTCCACCTGGGACTACGGGCCGCTCGGCGTGCTGCTCAAGCGCAACGTCAAAGAGGCGTGGTGGCGGGCCATGGTCCAGAACCGCGACGATGTCGTCGGCCTCGACGCCGCCATCCTGATGGCGCCGAAGGTGTGGGAGGCGTCGGGCCACGTGGCGACCTTCACCGACCCGCTGGTCGACTGCAAGAACTGCAAAGAGCGGTTCCGGGAGGACCAGCTGCCCGCTTCGGGCGCCTGCCCCAACTGCGGCGCCAAGGACAGCTTCACCGACGCCCGCAACTTCAACCTGATGTTCAAGACCTACGTCGGCCCGGTGGAGGACGACGCCTCCGTCGCCTTCCTGCGCCCCGAAACGGCCCAGGGCATCTTCGTGAACTTCGCCTCGGTGCAGACGACCTCGCGCAAGAAGCCGCCCTTCGGCATTGCCCAGATCGGCAAGGCCTTCCGCAACGAGATCACCCCAGGCAACTTCACCTTCCGCACCCGGGTGTTCGAGCAGATGGAGCTCGAGTACTTCGTGCCGCCGGACGAGGGCCAGAGGTGGTTCGAGTACTGGTGCGAGGAGCGGATGCGCTGGTACCTCGACCACGGCATCCCGTCCGACATGCTCAAGCTCCGCCAGCACGACCCCGACGAACTGTCGCACTACTCGACCGGCACGGCCGACATCGAGTTCCTCTACCCCTGGGGCTGGGGGGAGCTGGAGGGCATCGCCAACCGGACCGACTTCGACCTGACCAAGCACGGCGAGTTCTCCGGCAAGGACCTGTCGTACTTCGACCAGGAGAACAACCGCCGCTACGTGCCGCATGTGATCGAGCCGTCGGCCGGCGCCGACCGGGGGACGCTGGCCTTCCTGCTCGCCGCCTACTCCGAGGAGGAGGTGCGGGGCGAGAAGCGCGTCCTGCTCCGCCTCGACCCCCGGCTGGCACCGATCAAGGTCGCCGTCCTCCCGCTGTCCAAGCACGAGAAGCTCTCGCCGGTGGCCCGCGACGTCGCCGGGGCCCTGCGGCCCGTCTTCCAGATCGACTACGACGAGGCCGGGGCGATCGGCCGGCGCTACCGCCGCCACGACGAGATCGGCACGCCCTACTGCGTGACCGTCGACTTCGACTCCCTGGACGACAAGGCGGTCACGGTCCGGGAGCGGGACTCGATGGCCCAGGAGCGGGTATCGATCGATCAGCTCGTCTCGTACCTGGGTGACCGCCTGCCTCGCTGATTATTTTCGCCGCTGAAGTAGTTGAAGGAGAACCGATGAAGTACGTCTACGCCTTCCGTGAGGGCAACCGCGACCAGAAGTTCCTCCTCGGCGGCAAGGGCGCCAACCTCGCCGAGATGACCAGCCTGGGGTTGCCCGTCCCGCCCGGCTTCACCATCACCACCGAGGCCTGCAACGCCTTCATGGCGGCCGGGAACGCCATGCCGGACGGGCTGATGGACGAGGTCGCCGCCGCCCGCGCCGCTCTCGAAGCCGAGGCGGGCAAGCGGCTCGGCGACGAGGCCGACCCGCTGCTGGTCTCGGTCCGCTCCGGAGCGGCCTTCTCGATGCCCGGCATGATGGACACCGTCCTCAACCTCGGGCTCAACGACTCGTCGGTGAAGGGCCTGTCCAAGCAGACCGGCAACGAGCGTTTCGCCCAGGACTCCTACCGCCGGTTCGTGCAGATGTTCGGCAAGATCGTCCTCGGCATCCCCGGTGACCGCTTCGAGGACGCCCTCCACGAGGCCGTGACGGCCAAGGGGGCCGCCAGCGAGACCGGCCTGTCGGCCGACGAGCTCGCCGCCGTCGTCGAGACGTTCAAGGCCATCGTGGCCGAAGAGACGGGAGCGGAGTTCCCCCAGAGCCCCGACGAGCAGCTCGCCCACGCCATCGAAGCGGTGTTCCGGTCCTGGAACGGCCGGCGGGCCCGCGACTACCGCCGGATGGAGAAGATCCCGGACTCGCTCGGCACGGCCGTGAACGTCCAGACCATGGTGTTCGGCAACAAGGGCGAGGACTCCGGCACCGGCGTGGCCTTCACCCGCAACCCCGCCACCGGCGAGCGCGCCCCGTACGGCGACTTCCTGACCAACGCCCAGGGCGAGGACGTCGTGGCCGGCACCCGGGTCACCGAGCCGCTCGACGCCATGGCGGGCCGGTTCGGCGACTGCCACGCCCAGCTGCTCGAAAACATGTCGATCCTCGAGAACCACTACCGCGACATGTGCGACATCGAGTTCACGATCGAGCAGGGCAAGCTGTACATGCTCCAGACGAGGGTCGGGAAGCGCACCGCGGCCGCCGCTCTCCGCATGGCGGCCGAGATGGTGGAGGAGGGCCTGATCGAGCCCCGGGAGGCCGTCCTGCGGATCCAGCCGGCCCAGCTCGACCAGCTGCTCCATCCGCAGTTCGACCCCAAGGCCGAGTTCGCCGCCATCGCCAAGGGGCTCAACGCCTCGCCCGGCGCCGCAGTCGGCGCGGTGTACTTCACGGCCGACGACGCCGAGGAGCACGCCCAGGCGGGGGAGCGGGTCATCCTCGTCCGGCCCGAGACGAGCCCCGACGACCTCCACGGCATGATCGCCGCCGAAGGCATCCTCACCTCCCGGGGCGGGCTCGTCAGCCACGCCGCCGTCGTCGCCCGGGGCATGGGCAAGCCGGCCATCTGCGGCGCCGAGGCAGTGAAGATCGACCTCAAGGCCAAGCAGTTCAAGGCCGGCGACGTGGTCGTGAAGGAAGGCGACACGATCTCCATCAGCGGGACGACCGGCGAGATCGCCCTCGGCGAGGTCCCGGTCATCACGCCCGAGCCGACCGGCCACTTCGCCACCGTCCTGGGCTTCGCCGATCAGTTCCGCCGGCTCAAGGTGCGGACCAACGCCGACACCCCCGAGGACTCCGTCCGGGCCCGGGAGTTCGGCGCCGAGGGCATCGGGCTGTGCCGCACCGAGCACATGTTCCTCGGCGACCGGCTCGGGATCGTCCAGCGGATGATCCTGGCCGATGACAACTCGCCGGAGGAGGACGCGGCGCTGGAGGAGCTTCGGGCCCTCCAGAAGTCCGACTTCGTGGGGATCCTGGAAGCGATGGACGGGCTGCCGGTCACCGTGCGGCTCCTCGACCCGCCGCTGCACGAGTTCCTCCCCGACATCGAGGAGCTGGTCGTCGCCCAGGCGAAGGGAGAGCTCGACGCCGAGGGGGAGGTGCTCCTGCGGGCGGCCCGGTCGTGGCAGGAGGCCAACCCGATGCTCGGGACGCGGGGCTGCCGCCTCG
>JAUZEX010000022.1 GCA_030838815.1 Actinomycetota bacterium | reverse complement strand
GGAAGATCCCCCAGCGGTACTCCGGCATCTTCACGAAGCCGAAGTTGGCCCACCCCTCCTGGTCCGTCGAGATGGCGGTGCGGAGGTAGACGTCGTGATCCTGGAAGGCCACGGGGCCGAGGTCCCTCCACCACTGCAGGAACTTCGGCTGCCACGATTCCAGCGCCCGCTGGAGCCGCCGGTCGCCGGCCAGGTCGACGTTGTTGGGGATTTTCTCCGAGTAATCGATGGTCGGAGCGGTACTCATGGGAATCAAACCCTCTTTCGGTCGTAGGACGGGCGCGATCCGCTGCCGTAGCGGCGCAGGGCGCCGTCGGGCCCCGAGGCGTTGGGCCGTTGGAAGATCCAGTTCTGCCAGGCGGTGAGCCGGCTGAAGATCTTGGTTTCGAGCGTCTCGGGACCGACGAAACGGTAGTTCGCCTCCATCCCGGTGAGCGCGTCGGGCGAGAAACTGGCCCGCTCCTCGAGGCAGAGGCGGATCTCGTCCTCCCAGTCGATGTCGTCGGGGGTGAAGGTCACGAGGCCGAGGCTCGACACCTCCCCGGCCTGGAGGTGCTTGCCGAGCACAGAACGGGTCGCGTCCAGGGCCTCGTCATGGCCGTAGAAGCGGCTCTGGAGACGGGTGAGGCCGTTCGACATGGGGTACCAGCCCCCGGGCGACGGGGGGCCCTCCCCGGAAGGACAGTTGGCGTCGGTCAGCACGAGCTCGGCCGGAGGCAGGCCGTCGTCGGCGTCCTCGAAGATGCCGTCGAGCATGTACGACCGGTCGGCGGCCAACGCCAGCTCGGCCAGCGTTCCGGCGAAACAGCTCCCCGGCGTGACGAGGGTGACGATGCTCCGGGCGGAGAGGTCGAGCCGCTTGAGCGTGCGGCGCCAGAACAGCGTGATCTCCCGGACCAGCCAGTGGCCGGCATGCTCCCGGAGGACGTCGTCGGCGGCCAGGACGGCCGACGGGTCGCCCTTCGTCTGCAGTACCCAGGTGCCGATCTCCGGCTCGTTGAAGCGGAGGTGCAACATGGCGTCGTCGAACTCCCGGGCCAGCGCCAGCGGCCAGAACGAGGCGCCGGCGGCAACGATCGCCTCCGGGGTCGCTTCCACGGCGCCGGACGGGCCCGACAGCGTGAACCAGGCTGTGCCGAGGTCCCGCTCGAGACGGACCTCGAGGTTGGGGTAGCGGATCACGCCGCCGTCGACAGTGCGATCCAGCGGCGTCAGCTCGATGCCGGGGGCGTCGGCCGGCCGGTCGGAGGCCTCGGCCCGGGCCAGGGCCCGGCTGGTCGCCTCCTCGTCGAATTTGGTCCGGGGGGCGACGGCGTCGACCAGGCCCCACTCCACCGCCTGGGCGCCCCGGACGCCCTCGGTGCGGGTGGCGAAGACATCGGCCAGGTCGCGCCGCACGTGGCGCTTGTCGACGACCCGGGTCAGCCCGCCGGTGCCCGGCAGCACACCGAGGAGGGGGACCTCGGGCAGCGACACAGCGGAGGACCGGTCGTCGACGAGGAGGATGTCGTCGCAGGCCAACGCCAACTCGTAGCCGCCCCCGGCGGCGGTGCCGTTGACGGCGGCCAGCCACACCTGCTGCGAGGAGGCCGAGGCGTCCTCGATGGAGTTGCGGGTCTCGTTGGTGAACTTGCAGAAGTTCACCTTGTGATGGTGGCTGGCCCCGGCCAGCATCTGGATGTTGGCACCGGCGCAGAACATCTTGTCCAGCCCGCCGGTGACGATCACGGCCCGCACCTCCGGA
Organism: Actinomycetota bacterium; assembly: GCA_030838815.1. GTDB lineage: Bacteria > Actinomycetota > Acidimicrobiia > IMCC26256 > BP-133 > BP-133. The sequence goes on along the minus strand of JAUZEX010000022.1, from coordinate 4,428 downwards.
TGCTCGAACCGGAGCCGCTGAACGGCGTCGTTGAGTTCGATGTCGACGCCGAGGTCGTAGGAGTTCAACTTGAGCTGGTAGCCCTCGTTGAGGCCCCCGTCGGGGTCGACCTCCATCGTCAGGCGCGCCACCGGAGCATCGATGGTCAGCCGCCAGTGGCGATAGGTCGACGGGTGGCGGTCGAATGTGACGGGCTGCTCGGTGCGGTCATTTGACGCCATGCGTTCCCCCTGCTCGTTCACCATCTTAACATCCTACGATAATGCGACGCCACGTCAAGATACTGTAGAGATTCTCCGGGCCGTGTCATCCTCATTGCGTGACCGAGGCCGTCCCGACCGAGCAGTGGGCCCGTCGGAGCCAGGCGCTGGGGGTTCCGTCCACCCGGGGCTACCTCCTCACGGTGCTCGGCGAGTTCGTGCTGCCGGTCGGCGGCCGGGTGTGGACGGCGGCCCTGCTCGACGCGCTCGGGGTCCTCGGCGTCGAGGAGCGCACCGCCCGCCAGGCGGTGTGGCGCTCGGCCGAACGGGGCCTGCTGGAGTCGGAGCGGATCGGCCGGCGCACCCGGTGGGCGCTGTCCGACCCCGCCCGCCGGCTCCTCACCGAAGGCAGCCGGCGGATCTATTCCCTCCACCGTGAACCCCGTCCCTGGGACGGCCGCTGGCTCCTGCTCTACGTCTCGGTCCCCGAGTCGCAGCGGGACCTGCGCCACCGCATGCGCACCCGCCTCGGCTGGGCCGGGTTCGCCTCGATCGGGTCGGGCACGTGGGTCAGCCCCTGGGTCGACCGGGAGCACGAGGCCCGCGAGGTGCTCCTCGACCTCGGCCTCGCCGGCGCGGCGCGGTCGTTCATCGCCTCGCCGGGCGGGATCGGCGACGTCGGTGAGATGGTGACGTCCACCTGGCCGCTGGGCGAGATCGGGGCGGCCTACGACGCCTTCCTGGCCCGGTTCGGCCCGGCCGGCCCGACCCCGCAGTCGAACTACGAGTCCTTCGTCAATCAGGTGCGCCTGGTCCACGAGTGGCGCCGCTTTCCCTTCCTGGATCCCGACCTGCCGGGGGAGCTCCTACCCCGAGACTGGAGCGGCTACCGGGCGGCCGAGCTGTTCCACCGGCTCCACGAGCAGTGGCGGTCGGCGGCCTGGGCCTGGTGGACGGAGCGGATGGAGGCCTCGGGCCCCCCGGTGGCACCTTCCGGCAGCGGTGGCAGAGGGGGAGGCGGGGGAATCCCCCAGGTGTAGCTTCCCCGCCATGGGGCACGAGCTCGCGTTCATCGGTGCCAATCCGGCCGCCCTCCTCTACGACGGGGACCGTCCGACGGCGTTCGTGTCGGTGTGGCAGGTCGACTGGTCGTTGGAAGGGTCGGGCGGGGCCATCGTCCTGTGCCGGCCGGGGGAGCTGCGAGTGCTGTGCGATCCGCCCCTCCTTGGCCGGTGGCTCTTCGACACGTTCGTGACCCACTTCGGCGAGCTCAACCATTTCGAAGGCCCGGCCCGGCCGTCGGTGGAGCAGGCGCCGGTGAAGATCGATCTCGACCTGGTCGCCGGGTTGACCGCCTCGGCGGGCGACGTGGCCGTGCGGATGAGCGGGATCCTCGACCGCCGCCGGCAGCTGGAGAACGGGTTGCGGCTCGGCGGCGTCCCCTGGTCCCTGTCCCATGTCTACGCCCCCTGCCGGACGGCCCGCATCGAGGTCAGCCGGTCGGTGGTGCCAGGCCTCCCCCGGCTGGAGGACCGGAACCCTGTGTCGTCGAGCGCCTGGCTGGCGGTGGCCGAGACCTGGGCCCGCCTGTGAAAGGCCGGCCCGTGAAAGGCCGCCTGTGAAAGGCCGCCTGTGAAAGGCCGCCTGTGAAGGGAAGCGAGATCCTGGCCAACGCCGTGGCCCTCGGTCCGCGGCTGCGGGAGGAGGCGGCGGAGAACGAGCGCCTCCGCCGGCTGAGCCCGACGACGGCCGCCGCGCTGCGGTCGGCCGGGGTGTTCCGGCTGCCGATGCCCGCCGCCTGGGGCGGCCCGGAGGTCGACATCGTGACCCAGACCGAGATCGTCGAGGCCCTCTCCCGGGCGGACGGGTCGGCCGGCTGGTGCGCCATGATCGGTTCCGACGGCGGGTTCTACTCCGCGTTCCTCGACGACCAGGCGGGCCGGGCCCTCTACCCCGACCTCGACGCCGTGACGGCCGGCGGCGTCCAGCCCGCCGGGCGGCTCGACCGGGCCCCCGACGGCTATCGGCTCACCGGCCGGTGGGGCTTCGCCAGCGGCATCGACCACGCCGATGTCGTCGCCGCCGGTGCCCTGGTGTTCGACGACGGGCAGATGGTCACCGGGCCCGACGGGCGGCCGGAGTGGCGCATGGCCCTGTTGCCGGCCGAGGCCTACGACGTCCACGACACCTGGCACACCACCGGCCTGGCCGGCAGCGGCAGCCACGACTACTCCGCCGATGGCGTGTTCGTGCCCGCCGGGCAGACCTTCTGCTTCGCCGACGGCACCCGCCGGCCGGGGACGCTCTACGCCTGGCCGGGGCTGTTCATCGCCAACGCCCCCGGCGTTCCCCTCGGGATCGCCGGCGATGCGCTCGACGTGGCCCGGGCGATCTGGGTCGACAAGGTCATCGTCCCCGACCAGCGGCCGGCCCGCGACGACCCCCGGGTCCGGGCGGCGCTGGCCCGGGCCGAGGCCATGGTGGGGTCGGTCCGCAGCTACACCTACGACTTGCTCGGCTCGTTCTGGGCCACCCTGGAGGCCGGCGACACCCCGACCCTGGATCAGCGGGCGGCACTGGCCGGCAGCTACGCCCACACCTTCCAGACCTGTCGCGACGCCGTCTCGCTCCTCTACGAGGAGGTCGGGTCGCAGTCCATCTACCGGGCCTGTCCGCTCGACCGCCACCTGCGGGACCTGGTCACGATCGGCCAGCACATCATGGGGCAGAACCGGATGCGCGAGATGGCCGGGGGGATGTGGCTCGGCCAGCCGTCACCTCTTCCCGTCCTCTGAGGTCGGACCGGTCGTGACCACCTCGACCGAAACCTTCGACGTCGTCCGCGACCGCATCATGGCCCACATCCGCAGCCGGGGGACCGACGCGCCGCCGGCGGCCGTGCACCAGAAGCTGGCTGCCGCCTACGCCACCTTCGACGGTCTCCTGGCCGGCCTCGGCGAGGAGGTGGCGACGGCCGTGCCGGCGCCGGAGGAGTGGTCGGTGCGCGACGTCGCCGACCACCTGCTGGAGTCGGAACGGCCCGGCCTCGACGAGCTCCGCTGCCTGGTAGCGGGGGAGGTGCCCCCCGGGCCGCCCGTCCCGGCCAGCCTCCGTTCCAAGGCGCCGCAGCACCGGCCCTGGCCCTGGCTCGTGGGCGAGCTGGCCCGGCTCCACGCCGACATCGTGGCCACGGCCGCGACCGGCCCGGCCCCCAGGCCGGGGGAGCCGACCGCGCCGGGGGTCTTCTGGGCCGAGGTCGACGGTGAGCCGGCGGAGTGGATCGAGGAGCTCGACTGGCGGGCCTACGCCGCTGTCCTGCGGGTCCATACCCTGGAGCATCTGGCCCAGATCAGGGAGATCCTGAAGGCCGTCTGCTAGCCGCGGGAGACGGCGGCGGCGACAGAGCCCCAGCGCTCAGCCACCTCGGGGTCTTCGAGGCCCGGGGCGGCGTAGGGGAAGATCCGGTCGGCGAGGCCGGCGAACCGGCGGAGCAGGGCGTCGGCCAGCCCGTCCCAGGAGGCGGTGACCGAGAAGGCGTCGACGAGTTCGTCGTCGACCTCCGCCGCCAGCTTGGCCCGGTCGCCGGTGCGGAGGGCGGCGCCGAGGCGGGCGGTCATGTCGTCGCGGCCGTGGACCTCGAAGATCCGGCTGTAGGACGGCGTCGTGCCGTAGAAGGCGATCTGCAGCCGGATGGCCTCCCGCTGGCGGTCGAGCTCGGGACCGGGGTCGCCGACGATGGTGAACACCGGGCACACCACCGCCACCGCTCCCGGGTCGCGCCCCGCCTGCTTGGCGCCCTCCTCGATGGACGGGCGCACCACCTCGGTCAGGTACTTCGGCGAGTTCAGCGGGTGGGCGCAGAAGCCGTCGGCCACCTCGCCCGCGATCCGGACCAGGCGGTCGTTGACGCCGGCCAGGTAGATCGGCGGATCGGCCACCTCGATGGGGCCGGGGTCGAAGAAGTCGGTGAGGAGCGAGAAGCGGTAGAACTCGCCCTCGAACCGCAGCTTCTCCCGTTTGGCGAAGGCGTCGAAGATGGCCCGCAGCGCCAGGATGTACTCCCGGATCCGGGCCGCCGGCCGGTCGCCCGGCACCGAGAACCGCTTCTCCAGGTGGGCTTTGACCTGGGTCCCGAGCCCGAGGATGAACCGCCCGCCCGACAGGGCGGCCAGGACCCACGCCGCCTGGGCGGTGAACATGGGGCTGCGGGGAAAGGCGAAGGCCACGT
>JAUZEX010000012.1 GCA_030838815.1 Actinomycetota bacterium | reverse complement strand
TCGCCCGCGTCGTTGGGGTTCGACACGAGACCGACGAAGAGCTGCTTGGTGACGAGGATCCCTTCCGACTCCTGGGAGTTGTAGGGGTCGATGGCGGTCGGCTCGGCGATCCCGAGCCGGAACACCCCACCCTGCTTGGCTCCCGACGCCGTCCCGTTCTGATCTTTGTTGGCGGAGCTCTTCTTGTCTTTGCCGCCACAGGCGGCAAAGACCAGTGTGAGAGCCGCCCCCAGGGCAACGAGGCGTACATACCCGGGGGTTCGGGGGCGTCCCCCGAAGGGAACAGTGGCAGGTCGGCGCACAGGGCGCTCCTTTCGTCTTCCGTGACGAGTCAGTTTCTGGGGTCCCGAAGCGGTCGGCCAAGGACCGGAGGTCCCGAAGCTGTACCCAGAACCTGGCTCTGACGTGCACGTTCGTCGCCCAGGGACCATCGAAACGACCGTTCCGCGCACTTTCATCACCCCATTCCTACTGCGCGCCGGGCGGATGGAGGGGGAATTCCGCCTTATCGGCGAACGGGCTCCACTTCCCGAACGACCCCGGCGGCGACGTCGAAGCGCCGGGTGAGGTGAAGCGAGTCGAGGAGCCGGCGGTCGTGGGTCACGACCAGCAGCGTCCCGTCGAAGTCGTCGAGGGCCCGCTCCAGGGCTTCGATGGCCTCGAGGTCGAGGTGGTTGGTCGGCTCGTCGAGCACGAGCAGGTTCGTGCCCCGGGCCATGAGGACGGCCAGCGCGGCGCGCGACCGCTCCCCCGGCGACAGCGCCGCCTCGGCCCGGGCGGCGTGCTCGGCGGTGAGGTCGAACTTGGCCAGCAGCGACCGGGCCTCCTGGGCCTTGAGGCCTGTTGCGGCGACCACGGCCTCGAGGAGGGAAGCACCGACGATCGGGCTTTCGCCGACCGCGGCCCGGTCCTGGCGCAGGATCCCGACCACCACCCCCGAGCCGAGCCGGGCCAGACCGCCGGTGGCCGGGAGGCGGCCGGTGAGCAGTTCGACCAGCGTCGATTTCCCGGCGCCGTTGGGCCCGGTGAGAGCCACCCGGTCCTGCCAGCGGAGCTCGAGATCGACCGGCCCGAGGCGGAACTCGCCCCGCTCCACCACGGCCCCGCCGAGGCTGGCCACGACCGCGCCGCTGCGACTGGTGGTCTGCAGCGACATGCGCAGCTCCCAGCCCTCCCACGGCTTGTCGACGCCGGCCAGCCGGGCCACCCGTCCTTCGAGTGCCTTGGCCCCGGCGGCGGCGGACTCCGAGCGTTCCTTCTGCCGGGCGGCCAGGGACTTGTCGTTATCGGTCTTCTTCTGGCCCCGCCGGCTGACGCTCCAATCCTTGCGCTGCCGGGCCGACGCCTCCAGCCGGCTCTTCTCCTCCTGGGCCGACTCGAAGCGGGCGTAGGCCTGCTCCCGCCGCAAACGCCGCTCGTCCATGTAGGCGGTGAAGCCGCCGCCGAACTCGTCCAGGTGATGGCTCACGGCGTCGATCTCGGCGATGCGGGTCGTGTGGTCGGCCAGCAGAACCCGGTCGTGGCTCACGAGAACGACCCCGGTGTCGGCGGTGTCGAGGAACCGGCCGAGCCGCTCGAGGCCTTCGAAGTCGAGATTGTTGGTCGGCTCGTCGAGGAGGAGGACGTCGAAGCGGGACAACAGCACCGCGGCCAGGTTCACCTTCACCTGCTGGCCTCCGGAGAGCTGGGCCAGCGGCCGGCCCTCGACCCCCGCCGGCAGGCCGAGGTCGGCCAGCACCTTGGGGACCCGTACGTCGTGATCATCGCCGCCGAGGGCCAGGAGCTCACCCAGGGCGGCGTCGTAGGCGCCCAGCTCCGCCGGGCCCGATGCATGCTCCAGCGCGGCGAGCGCGGCCTCGAGGGCCGTCTCGGCCCGGGCCAGGCCCGTCCGCCGCCGGAGGTAGGCGGCGGTCGTCTCCCCGTCGAGCGGGTCGACCTCCTGGGTGAGATAGCCGACGGTGAGCGCCGCCGGGGCCCGCTCCACCGCTCCCGAGGTGGGCGCCTCGAGCCCGGCCAGCACCCGCAGCAGCGTCGACTTCCCGGCGCCGTTGCGGCCCAGCACGCCGATGCGGCTGCCCGCGTCGACCGACAGGTCGACCCCGTCGAGCACCAGCCGCGGGCCGCGCATCACCGTCACGTTCCGGGCTGCCAGCATGCCTGCAGGTTAAAGGGTCGGTTACTGGTGAGCGATCGCGTCGAGGACGTCGAGGCGGGCGGCCCGCCGGGCGGGGAAGATGGCGGCCACGACACCGGCCACGCCGGCCACGACCACGAACATGATCAGGCGGAAGGCCGGCAGCGAGAGGCGGTCGACCCCGATGTCGCCCATGGCCGAAACCGCCGCCCAGCCGAAGAACGCCCCGACCCCGAGGCCGAGAACGGCGCCGAGGATCGTGATGATGATCGACTCCCAGCGGATCATCCGCTTGAGCTGGCGCCGGGCCATGCCCACCGCCCGCAGCAGGCCCAGTTCCCTGGTCCGCTCGAAGATCGACAGGGCCAGCGTGTTGACGATGCCGATCAGGGCGATCAGCACGGCCAGGAGCAGGAGGATGACGACGAACAGGAGCAGCTTGTCGATCTGGCCCGCGACCTGCTTCTTGTATGCCGCCTGGTCCTGCAACTCCACCGATGGGTACTCAGCCAGGATCGGCGCCACCGCCGCCCGGGCCGCCTGGTCGGTGACGCCCTTGGCCCGCTTGGCCAGCACGAGGCTGTCGAGGTCGTCGCCGGCGTTGGCCCCGAAGTCGTCGAGCGTGATGATGTAGCCGCTGTTGAACAGGGCGTCATCGTGGTACACGGCCACGATCTCCATGGGCTGGTCGCCGGTGCGGGGGAAGGTCAGCGTGACGCGCTGTCCCACTTGCCACCCCTTGTCCTTCGCCACCTGGTCGGAGACGAGCATCGTGCCCGGCACGAAGTCGAACAGCCTCCCTTTGCGGATGTCGATGTCCATGATGTCGCCGAAGGTGTAGGGGTCGACGGCGTCGTCCCGCTTCGTGGTGCCGTTGAGCTTGAACTCACCCGAGAAGCGCATCGGGGACACGACCGAGAGCTGCTGCTTCTGGGCCATCTTGAGGGCCACTTCCCGGCTGAACTTGGCCTGGCCGCCGTTTGGCCCCTGGATGATGTAGTCGGCCTTGACGCTGCGGTCGAGCGTGGCGGCGAAGGAGACCTTGAGCGAGGCGGCCAGGATCGTCACGAAGCTGACGAGGCCCAGCCCGATCATGAGGGCAGCGGCAGTCGACGACGTGCGGCGGGGGTTGCGCATGGCGTTGAGCCGGCCCAGGGTGCCGGGGGTGCCGAGCCGGGCCCCGGGGGCGCCGATCACGCGGGCGAGCGGCGCCGCGATCAGGGGGGAGAGCATGGCCACCCCGCCGTAGAAAATGAGCGCTCCGAGGCCCACCAGGGCGATACCGCCGCCTCCGACCAGACCGCCGGCCAGGGCGGCGATCGCGAGGGCCAGGACCAGCCCACCGCTGATCAGCCGGCGCCGCAACCCCCGCCCTTCGGGGATGCTGTCAGCGCCGCGGATCGCCGCCACCGGCGGCACCTTCGACGCCTTGCGGGCCGGGCCCCACGACGAGAGCGTCGTGATGAGCACGCCGACGACGACGGGGACGATCACCGTCCGGGGCTTGATCACCAGCGCGCTGGACGGGAGGTCGGCGCCGATGGCGGAGAAGACGGCTTTGAGGCCCACGGCGACGAAGATGCCGAAGCCGACGCCGATGAGCGAGGCGAAGAATCCGACCAGGACGCCCTCGGTGATGACGGACCGGGTGACCTGGCGCCGGCTGGCGCCCAGCGCCCGGAGGAGGGCCAGCTCCCGGAGCCGCTGGGCCACGATGATCGTGAAGGTGTTGTAGATGATGAACGACCCGACGAAGAGTGACACGGCGGCGAACGCCAGTAGGAACGTGCTGAGGAAGCCGAGCGACTTCTTCACCTGGTCGGCCTGCTGGGCCGCGGCCACGTCGCTGGTGATGGCCTCGAGGCCTTTCGGCAGCACCGGTTGCAGCCGTTCGACGAGCTGCGGCCTCGTCACCCCCGGCGTGGCCTTGACCGAGATGGTGTCGAACTCGTTCAGGCGATGGAGGACCCGCTGGGCCGTGGGCACGTCCCACAGCGAGAATTTGGCCCCGGCCAGGTTGTCGGCCGAACCGAAACCGACGATGCCCACCACGGTGTACGTCCCGGTGACGCTGGCCTCGATCCTGATCCGGTCCCCGATGGCGAAGCGCTCCCGCTTGGCGGTGCCCGCGTCGATGGCCACCTCGTCGGGGCCCCTGGGAGCCCGTCCGTCCTTCACGGAGAACGGCGAGAGCGTCCCGAGGTTGGAGGCCGAGGCCCCGAAGTTGGGCGCCTGCCCACTGAGGATCTTGCCGTTCTTGCCGACGATCGCCGCCCGCCCCTGCACATAGCCGCCGGCCTCGGCCACTCCGCTCGTCTTCTGGACGGCCGCCAGCAGCGACGCCGGCACCGGCCCCCGATCGGACTCGGCCGGATCCTGCGGCGAGAGCTTCTGGGTGGAGCGGATCTGGGCGTCGGTCTTCCCGTTGACTTCGGCGAAGAGGTTGTCGAAGGAGTGGGCCAGCGTGTCGGTCAGCACGAACGTGCCGGCCACGAAGCCCACCCCGAGCACGACCGACAGGGCCGTGAGGGCGAGCCGGAGCTTGTGGGCCAGCAGGCCCTTGATCATCACGCGGCGCATGGCCGGTCAGCCCTCGAGCGTCTTGAGCCGGTCGAGGACCCGCTCCGCCGTGGGACCCTCCATCTCGTCGACGATGTGCCCGTCGGCCAGGAACACGGCGGAATCGGCGTAGCCGGCCGCGGTCGGGTCGTGGGTCACCATGACGATCGTCTGGGCGAGGTCGTCGACCGACTGCCGGAGGAAGCCCAGCACCTCGGCCCCCGCACGGGAGTCGAGGTTGCCGGTGGGCTCGTCGGCGAAGACGATCTTGGGCCGGGTGGCCAGCGCCCGGGCCACGGCCACCCGCTGCTGCTGCCCACCCGACAGCTCGGTCGGGCGGTGGGTCAGGCGGGGGCGGAGGCCGACCGTGTCGATCACCTGGTCGAGCCAGGCCTGGTCCGGCTTCCGGCCGGCCAGGTCGAGGGGCAGCGTGATGTTCTCCAGCGCGGTCAGCGTGGGCAGCAGGTTGTAGGCCTGGAAGATGAAGCCGACCTGGTCCCGCCGGAGCTGGGTCAGCGCCTTGTCGTCGAGCGTCGACAGGTCGGTCTGCCCGACGTAGACGTTGCCGCTGGTGACGGTGTCGAGCCCGGCCAGGCAGTGCATGAGCGTCGACTTTCCCGAACCGGACGGGCCCATGATGGCGGTGAAGCGCCCGGTCGGGAATCCGACGGAGACGGAGTCCAGTGCCCGCACGGCGGCGTCGCCCTGTCCGTAGATCTTGCTGACCTTGACCGCCTTGGCGGCGTACGTCGCCTGCGGCGAGGAGATGTCGAGGGACATGAGGGGCGAAGTTACCCCCTCGTAGGAACCGCAGTGTGAACTAGAGGTTGCCCCGGCGTTCCTGCTCCCGTTCGATGGCCTCGAACAGGGCCTTGAAATTCCCGGCCCCGAAGCCCCGCGCCCCTTCCCGCTGGATGATCTCGAAGAAGAGCGTCGGGCGGTCCCCCATCGTCTCGGTGAAGACCTGGAGGAGGTGGCCCTCATGGTCGCGGTCGGCCAGGATGCCGAGATCGGCCAGCGCTTCCCAGGGAAGGTCGATACCGGCCATGCGGACCTTGGCGTCGTCGTAGTACTCGGGGGGAACCCGCAGGAAACGGACGCCGCGGTCCCGCAGCGCCCGGACGGTGGAGACGATGTCTTCCGTCCGCAGGGCGATGTGCTGCACGCCGGGCCCGCCGTACCAGTCGAGGTATTCCTCGATCTGGCTCTTGCGCCGTCCCGCGGCCGGCTCGTTGATGGGGAGCACGACCTTCGACCCGTCCCACACGACGGTGGACATGAGCGCCGAGTACTCGGTGGAGATCGTGTCGTCGTCGAAGTGGACCATCTGGTCGAAGCCGAACACCCGGGCGTAGAACTCGACCCAGTGCCCGAGGTTGCCGAGCTCCACGTTGGCCACGACGTGGTCGATGCGGCTGAGGCCGACGGGCGGCCCGACCGGCTGGGTCACCGGCGGCGCCTCGTAGCCGGGAGCGAACAGGCCGAGGTAGTCGTCGCGCTCCACGAAGGTGTGGTGCGTCTCGCCATAGGTCGCCACGGTGGCCCGCACGATGCGCCCGGAGGCGTCGGACTCGACCGCGGGCGCGGCGACCCCCGTCGCGCCCCGGGCGGTGGCCGCACGGTAGGCCGCGGCGGCGTTCTCCACGAGGAAGGCCACGTCGTGCACCCCGTCGCCGTGGGCGGCCACGTGGGCCACGATGGGCGACGACGGCACGATCCCGGCCGTAACCACGAACCGGACGTCGCCCTGTGTCAGCACATACGAAACCCGGTCGGCCATACCGGTCTCCGGCCCGGCGTAGGCCACGATCTCGAAGCCATAGCAGGAGGCGAAGAAGGCCGCCGAGGCCCGGGCGTTGCCGACCCAGAACTCGATGTGGTCGATGCCGCCCAGCCGGGGCGCCGCCGTCGTGGGCGCGGCGGCGCACGCCAGCCGGTCTCTCGTGACGCTCACGCCACTCTCCTTTCCTCGTGGGCGAGGCGGTCCGCCTCCAGCCCGTCCCAGAAGGCCTTCACGCCGTCGAGCATCTCGGCCGCGCCGGCCAGGAACTTCTCTTCGTCGAAGTCGGCCCGGAAAAAGGCCTCGGCCAGCTCATCGGCGGTGTGGGCGGCGTGCTGGTCCTCGATCTTGTCGTGCCAGATCCAGAAGCCCATGGGCAGATCGGGGCACTCCCGGTCCTTGAAGGCACTGAGCCCGGCGATGAGCTCCTTCCAGAACCCGGCCGCGGCCCAGTGCTCCACGGCGTAGGAGGCGCCCTCGGCGACCGAGGCGTCCTCGGAGCCGTAGATGCGCAGGAGCTCGTCGCAGAAGAACAGGGTGGAGGGGGTGCCGTGGCGGCGCTTGCCCATGTCGTCGAACCCGAGGCCGATCGGGGCGCCGAACCGGAGCAGCCATTCGAAGTGGGCGGCGGTGAAGCGGAACCGGCCGCCGTCGACCGTGCCTTCGGTCGAGACGATGTCGGGATCCACCCCTTCGGCGGCCGCCGCGGCGCCGTGCGACGGCTTGAACACGACACCCAGCTCGTTCATCAGAATCTCCTTCCCCGACCGGTAGGAGTCGAGGTCGGCGGCGTTCAGCACCTTCCGGAGCTGCGCCTCGATGAACTGGTGGCTGAACACCGAGAACTGGACGGCCAGGTGGCGGACATCGTCGCGGTCGGCCGTCCCGGCGGCGAACCAGCCGGTGTAGGCGTTGTCGACCACGACGGGGTGGTGGTGGACGAGCGCCTCGACCCGCGACCGGAATCGGACGAGGTCACCGGAGGTGCGGACGGGCATCGGAGGGCTCCCTTCGGCCTGGAACGCCAACGCTCAGTCAAGTAGGCGCCTCCTGGCCGGATCCGTCAACATGTCCAGAATAGTTTGGACATCTTGTACAGATGATGGCCCGTACAGTCGTGCAGTCCGGCCAGATTGACTAGGGGAAAACTGCGGACGGTAGAGTCCCGCTGTGGCCGAGCCCCTCGACGCCGTGGACTGGCGGGTTCTGCGGGTGCTCGCGGACGGGTCGCGCATCGGGATGCTGGAGCTGTCCCGCCGGGCGGAGGTGGCCCGGGGCACGGCCCAGGCCCACGTTGACCGCCTCCTCGGCAACGGGGTCATCACCAGCTTCGCCCCCCACCTCGACGTGCGGGCGATGGGCTACGGCGTCCTGGCCTTCACCACCATCGACATCGCCCAGGGCCGCCTCGGGGACGTGGTGGCCCACCTCCGGGAGGTGCCCGAGGTGCTCGAGGCTCACGCCACGACCGGCGCCGACGACCTCCTGTGCCGGATCGTCGCCCGCAGCAACGACCACCTCCAGGAGGTGCTCAACCGCATCCTGGAGGTCCAGGGCATCAACCGGACCCAGACGATCATCGCTCTCTCGGAGCAGATCCCCTACCGGGTCACCCCGCTGGTGGACGCCGCGGGCGGCGAGCCCAACCACAAGCGGGCGGCGAAGGGCTGACGGCCCCGCAGGTGCCGCCGGCTAGGTGATGGCGGGCTGCTCCGGCCGGACCGGATCGGTGAGAACGATCTCGGTGTCGGCCCCGGTCTCCGGCGTCGACGAGGCCGCCGGCCGGGGCTCGATCCACGTGTCCTCGCCGAGGAAGACCTCGAGGAAGGCGCGCAGCTCGGCCAGCCCCTCGACACGCGCCTTGTAGTACCGGCGTGTTCCTTGACGGCGCTCCGTGACCAATCCGCTGTCCTTCAGGATGCGGAGGTGCTGGGACACGGCGGGGCGGCTCACCTCGAAATGCGAGGCGATCTGCCCTGCCGTCAACTCCCGGTCACGAACCAACCGGACGATTTCCCGCCGGTGACGCTCAGCGATGGCCCGAATGGCAGCTTCCACATCCCTCATTTAAGCGCAGCCTCACATCATTGCTCAAGTGCACAGGAGAATTCCCTGGCCACAGGGGGTATCAGAACCATCGAGGTACCCCCCCGGACCACCGCCCCGGGGGTCACGAAGTGTGGGTATCGTCAGTCACATGTCTCCCCGACCTCCGCTCATCGTCCCCTCGGTTCTGCCCGCCGACTTCTCCCGGCTCGGTGACGACGTCGCCGCCCTCGAGAAGGCGGGAGTCGACCGCATCCAGTGGGATGTGATGGACGGTCACTTCGTGCCCAACCTGACCTTCGGGCCGGACGTGATCGCCGCCTGCCGGAGCCGGGCGGCGGTTGGCTTCGAGGCCCACCTCATGGTCAGCAACCCCGACGACCTCCTGGCCCGCTACGTGGACGCCGGCTGCGAGCTGGTGATCGTCCACGCCGAGACCTGTACCCACCTCCACAAGACGCTGAGCCAGATCCGGGCTCTGGGCGCCCGCTCCGGGGTGGCCCTCAACCCGGCCACAGGGATCGAGGCCGTCCGCCACGTGATCGACCTGTGCGACCTTCTCCTGGTCATGACGGTCAACCCCGGTTTCGGTGGCCAGGCCTACATCGCCACCATGGAGCCCAAGATCGCCGAGGCCCGGGCGCTGATCGACGGCAGCGGCTTCGACATCGAGCTGGAGGTCGACGGCGGGATCAGCCCGTCGACCATCGCCGGGGCGGCCGCCGCCGGGGCCGACGTCCTCGTGGCCGGCAGCGCCCTGTTCCGCGATCCCGAAGGGCTGGAGCACGCCGTCTCCGATCTTCGCTCCCGGGCCGTCGCCGCCCAGGCCGCGTCCTAGATCTTCTCGGGCGCGACCCCTCCGACCCCCCCCGGTTTTCCGGTCAACTCGGACATCTCGGTACAACGTTGAGGCCGTCTTCCCGGCCCTGACAGGAGCCGGCCCCTGCGCCGTCGAAAGCGCCCCCCATGATGCATTGGAGGGCTGAGCCCCTGCCGAGTCCGACGCCGACGCGCTCCCGGCGCCTCACGCCTCCGGGCGGCGCGGTGGGCTCGCGGTCGCAGGTCGCCCGCCCCCGTCTCGTTCGGTTCCTCGGCCTGGCCGTCGCCGCCCTCCTCACCGCCAACGGCGTCGTCGTGGCCGAGCAGGCCAGCGGCCGGGACCTCATCACCCTCGGCGGCGACGGGGTCAGCAACGCCCGGGAGGCGATCGCCCGCCTCCTCGAGGACAACAAGAGCAGCGGCCAGCCGCCGCAGGTCGCGGGCGCGGTGCTCGAGCAGTCCACGACCACCACGACGGCCGCCCCCGAGACCACGACGACGACCGCCGCGCCGGCCCCGGTGGTGACCCCCGAGCCGAGCACGACGTCGTCCGCCCCGCCGGCCACCACCACGCCGACCACGGCCAAGAAGGCCGCCGGAGGGACCGACTGGGTCCACGTGGCCGAGACGATCCGTCCCTACATCGAGAAGGAGACGGGCCTGCCCTTCACCGGGGCGGTCAAGGTCGCCGTTCTCGATGGGGCCGCCTTCAACGGCCGCCTCGACGCCGCCCGCCTGAATCCGGCCATGGACCGGGCCCGCCGGGCGGAGGCGACACTCAAGGCACTCGGCGTCATCGAACCCACCATCAACCTGGCCGACCAGGTGAAGCGCCTCTCGACCGGCAGCGTCAGCACCTTCTACGACGTGAAGGCCAACGAGCTCGTCGTGAAGAACGGTCCGCTCACACCGTTCGTCCTGAAGTCGATCGTCCACGAGCTGGCGCGGGCCGACTACGACCAGCACTTCGAGCTTGACCGGCCGAACCTGGTCGCCCCGGACGACGAGACCGGGGTCGCCTTCGACAGCCTCGTCGAGGGGACGGCGAAGCGGATCGAGACCCGATTCGTCTCCGCCCTCCCGGACGCCGACAAGAAGTCGGTCCAGACCGAGGAGCAGCGGATCGCCGGACAGCTGCCGAAGGATCTCCCCGACTACGTCCTCGTCCAGTACGCCTTCCCCTTCGGGGCCGGGCCGAAGTTCGCCGACGCCCTCATGACCGCCGGGGGGCCGGCCAAGGTGAACGCCGCCTTCCAGGCGCCGCCCACGACGACGGAGCAGATCATCCACCCCGAGAAGTTCCTGGCCGGCGAGGGCCCGAAGGCGCTGGCCGACCCCGCCGCCGACGGCCAGGTCATCCGGTCCGGGTCACTCGGTCAGCTGGTGCTCACGATGATGCTGGCCCAGGTGCTCGACTCAGGCGACGCCGAGAGCGCCGCCGACGGGTGGGGGGCGGACCGCTACGTGGCGTGGCAGAACGGCGGCCAGACCTGCGTGCGGCTGTCGATCCAGATGGACACGCCCGACAAGGTCACCGAGATGGGCGGCGCGCTGACCGACTGGGCCAAGGACACCCCGGGCGCGACGGTGCAGGGCTCCGGGCCCTTCATCGTGACCCGTTGCGCCTAGCGCAGCCCTGCTAATCAGCCAGACGCTTCTCGAGGTCCTTGAGCTGATCGAGGAGGACGGCCGGGAGCCGTTCGCCGAAGGTCTCGTAGTGCGCCTCGATCTGGGGCGCCTCGGGCCGCCACCGTTCCCGGTCGACCGTCGTGAGGTCGGCCAGGACGGCCGGGTCGATGTCGAGGCCGGTGGTGTCGAGCGCCCCGGCGGCCGGCACCCGGCCGATCGGGGTGTCGACGGCTTCGCCCTCGCCGGTCACCCGTTCGAGGATCCATTTGAGCACCCGGATGTTCTCGCCGAACCCGGGCCACAGGAACGAGCCGTCGTCGCCCCGGCGGAACCAGTTGACCCAGAACAGCTTCGGGAGCAACTCCGGGTCGGTGGATGCCCCGATCTCCAGCCAGTGGGCGAAGTAGTCGCCCATGTTGTAACCGCAGAACGGCAACATGGCGAAGGGGTCGAAGCGCAGCTTCCCGACGGCGCCGGCCTGGGCGGCGGTGGTCTCCGAGCTCATGATCGAGCCGAGAAACACGCCGTGCTCCCAGTCGAAGGCCTCGGTCACGAGCGGCACGTTGGTCGCCCGCCGGCCGCCGAACAGGATGGCCGAGATCGGCACGCCCTCCGGGTCGTCCCACTCGGGGGAGATCGACGGGCACTGGGAGGCGGCCACGGTGAACCGGGCGTTGGGATGGGCGGCCGGTGTTGTTGACTCCGGCGTCCAGTCCTGGCCCTTCCAGTCGGTGAGGTGGGCCGGCGGGGTGTCTGTCAGACCCTCCCACCAGATGTCGCCGTCGTCGGTCTCGGCGACGTTGGTGAAGAGGCAGTGGTGGCGCAGCGTCGCCAGGGCGTTGGGGTTGGTCCGCTCCGACGTGCCCGGGGCGACCCCGAAGAAGCCGGCCTCGGGGTTGGTGGCGTACAGGCGGCCGTCGGGGCCGAACTTCATCCAGGCGATGTCGTCGCCGACGGTCTCGAACTTCCACCCCGGCAGCGTCGGGATGAGCATGGCCATGTTCGTCTTGCCGCAGGCCGACGGGAACGCCGCCGCCACGTAGCGCTTCTCCCCGTCGGGGGGCGTGACGCCGAGGATCAGCATGTGCTCGGCCAGCCAACCGTCGTCGCGGGCGATGTTGGAGGCGATCCGGAGGGCGAAGCACTTCTTGCCCACCAGCGCGTTGCCGCCGTAGCCCGACCCGTAGGTCCAGATCTCCCTGGTCTCGGGGAAGTGGACGATGTACTTGTTCTGGTCGTCGCAGGGCCACGGGACGTCCGGGCGGGCATTGCCGTCGGCGTCGACGAGGGGGTAGCCGACCGAGTGGAGGCAGGGGACGAAGCGCCCGTCCCCCAGGGTCTCGAGGACGGCGGCGCCCATGCGCGTCATGATCCGCATGCTCACCACGACATAGGGCGAGTCGGTCAGCTGGATCCCGATGTGGGCGAACGGCGACCCGAGGGGGCCCATGGAGAACGGGACGACGTACATCGTCCGGCCCCGCATCGACCCTTCGAACAGCCCGGCCATCGTGGCCCGCATCTCCGCCGGGTCGCGCCAGTTGTTGGTGGGGCCGGCGTCGATCTCCCGCTCGCTGCAGATGAAGGTGCAGTCCTCGACGCGGGCGACGTCGGCGGGGTCGGAGCGGGCGAGATAGCTGTCGGGCCGGCGGGCGTCGGACAGCCGCTTGAACGTCCCGTTGGCCACCAGCAGATCGCAGAGCTGGTCGTATTCCGCCTGGCTGCCGTCACACCAGTGGACAGCCTCAGGCCCGAAGAGCTGGCGACCATTCTCGACGAAGTCCAACAGGGCCTGGTTTGTCGTCGCGGCAGTCATCCAGAAATACTGCCCGACGCGAAGCCCCAGGTCACGAACCGGAGGCACCATTTAGGCGCGGGCCGCGGCGGCCAGTGCCTCCAGCTGCCCCTCGGTCCCGATGGCGATGAGGATCTGGCCGGCAATGAGCACGGTCTCGGGTGGCGGGTTCGTGGTGAACTCGCCGCCGGAGTCCCGCAGGGCCAGCACCAACGCGCCGGTCGAGTCCCGGATGTGCGCCTCCCGCAGGGACCGGCCGGCCAGCGGCGACCCGTCCGGCAGGGGCACCTCCTCCAGGCGGAACTCCAGGCTGCCGTCGTGCATCACGACGTCGAGGAACTCGACCACGTGGGGCTGGAGCACGAAGGCCGCCATGCGGGAACCGCCGAGCCGCTGCGGATTCACGACGCGGTCGGCGCCGGCCTGGGCCAGCTTGGCCTCCGAGCTCTCCACCCGGGCCCGGGCCACGATGAACAGCTCGGAGCACAGTGAGCGGGCGGTGAGGGTGACGAAGAGGTTGTCGGCGTCGGTGTTGAGGGCCGTCACCAGCACCCGGGCCCGTTCGATGCCCGCCTCCTTGAGGACCTCGTCGGAGGTGGCGTCGCCCCGCACCACATGGGCCGACCCCTCGGCCTGGGCGGCGCGGTCGGGGTCGCTTTCGATCACGACGACCTCCTGGCCGGCGCCCGACACGTACCGGGCCAGGTTGCGGCCCACCCGGCCGAAGCCGCACACGATGACGTGGTCGGCCATGCGGCTGATCTGGCGCTCCATGCGCTTCCTCCCGAGCACCTCCTGGATCTGGCCCTCGACGACGGCCTCCAGGATCAGGGTGAAGGTGTACAGCGCCGTCGCCACCCCGACCAGGATCAGGACGATGGTGAAGACACGACCGCCGCTGGACAGGGGCTGCACCTCCCGGAACCCGACCGTGGAGACGGTGGTGACGGTCTGGTAGATCGCGTCTAGGACGGAGAAGCCCAGGGCGACGTAGCCCGCCGTCCCGACGACGAGGACGGCGACCAGGGCGGCCACCCCGAATCGCAGCCGGTGCCATGCCTCCACGGGATTAGGATGCCTCAGTCCCGCTCGAGGAGGATGCATGACCGTCCAGGCGTACGTGCTCATCCAGACCGAGGTCGGCAAGGCCGCCCAGGTGGCGTCCGAGGTCCGCAAGATCGACGGCGTCAAGTGCGCCGACGACGTGACCGGCCCTTACGACGTCA
>JAUZEX010000888.1 GCA_030838815.1 Actinomycetota bacterium | reverse complement strand
CGACTCCTTCGGCCACGAGACGGGCGACGAGCTCCTCCTGGCCGTGGCCGACCGGCTCACCGAAGCGGTCCGCCCCCACGACCTCGTGACCCGCTTCGGCGGCGACGAGTTCGTCGTGGTGTGCGGCGACGTGAGCAGCGCCGCCCAGGCCGAGCGGATCGCCCGCCGGCTGGTCGACGCGCTGGCGCCGGCCTTCACCGTCGCCGGCCGGGAGGTCGGCGTGTCGGCCAGCATGGGCCTCGTGCTGTCGACGGAGGCCGGGCTCGACCCGGAGACGGTGCTGCGCGACGCCGACACCGCCCTGTACCAGGCCAAGGCGTCGGGGAAGGCGTGCTGGGCTCTGTTCGACGAGAGGGTCCGCCAGGGCGTGACCACCCGGCTGGCCATGGCCAACGCCCTGCGCCGGGCGATCGAGCACGACCAGCTGACGGTGCACTACCAGCCGATCGTCGACCAGGTGACCGGGCGGGCGGTGGGCGTCGAGGCGCTGTCGCGCTGGTACGACCCGGAGTTCGGCCAGGTGTCGCCGGCGGTATTCGTGGCGCTGGCCGAGGAGATGGGGATCATCGACCGGCTCGGCCAGCGGGTGCTGTGGGCGTCGTGCCGGCAGTTCGCCCGCTGGCAGGCGGAGCTCGGGGACCTCGCCCCCACCTACGTGAGCGTCAACCTGTCGGCCCGTCAGCTCGCCGCTCGCGGGCTCGTGGAGACCGTCATGCACGCGCTCGAGTCGACCGGGCTCGCCCCCCGGCGGCTGTGCCTGGAGCTGACCGAGAGCGTGTTCATGGACGAGATCGAAGGCGCCGTCGGCCAGCTGCGCGACCTCTGCTCCGTCGGCGTGCGGCTGGCCATGGACGACTTCGGGACGGGCTACTCGTCGCTGTCGTCGCTGCGCCGCTTCCCCGGAGAGTTCCTGAAGATCGACCGTTCGTTCGTGGCCGGCCTGCGGACCGACCCGACCGCGCCGGCCATCGTGGCCGCCGTCGTGTCGCTGTCGGAGGCTCTCGGGCTCTCGCCGGTGGCCGAGGGCGTCGAAGGCGAGGACGACGCCCACCTGTTGCAGGCGCTGGGTTGCCGCTTCGCCCAGGGCTACCTCTACGCCCGCCCGATGCCCGAGAGCGAGGCGACGGCCTGGCTGCGGGGCTCCGAGCTGGGCTCCCTGGAGGTGTGCCAGTGAGCGATACCGTCACACTCGACGAGGAGGCGCCGGACGAGGACCCCGAACGGGGGGCGCTCGTCGACGTGCTCATCGAGGAGCTGGAGCGGCTGCCGGCCCAGCCGTCGGTGGCGGTGCGGACGGTGTGGGTGGCCGATCAGCCGAACTCCTCGGCCAAGGACCTGGCGGCGGCGCTGACCGCCGACCCGTCACTCACGGCCCGTGTGCTGCGGTTGGCCAACTCCGCCTACTACGGCCTGTCGCGCCGGGTGGCGGAGGTCAGTTTCGCGGTGACGGTGGTGGGCTTTCCGACGGTGCGGGCCATGGCCGCCGTGCACGCCAGCGGACTCTTCGAACCCGGCGAGCACACGGTGCCCGACGGGTACTGGGAGCATTCCGTGGCCACGGCGTCGATTTGCTCGGTGCTGGCCCCCCGGGCGGGCGTGCGGCCCAACCAGGCGTTCCCGCTGGGCCTGCTGCACGACCTGGGCAGCGCGCTCCTGTTCCGGGCCGACCCGGCCCGGTTCGAGGCGGTGCAGGCCGAGGCCCGCCGCCCCGAAGCCATCCAACGGGGGCGGACGCTGCGGTCGGCGGAGAAGGCCGCCTACGGGATGGCCCACGACGAGGCCGCCGCCCGGGTCTTCGCCGCCTGGCGGTTCCCCGAGACGTTCATCGAGGCGGTGGCCGACCACCACGCCCACCCGGCCACGCTCAGCGAACCCCACACCCTGCTGCTGGTGGCGGCGGAATCGGTGGCCAGCCGTCTCGTGCCGTCCCTTTCCGGGGGACACCCCCGGAACCCCGGGCTCTCCGGCGCCGAACTCGAGCACGGCGGCAACGCCGGCCTCCGGGCGCTCAACCTCGACGTCACCGATGCTCTGGCCATCGCCCGCCAGGTGGAGGACGACGTCGCCCAACTGCTGCAGGCGTTCTCGGCCTAAGAAGAGCTCGCCGACCTCCGGTCGTGGGCGGCGTCCTTGGCCCGATCGATCGTGGCCAGGACGGGACCGACGACGGCGTTGCCCATCGCGCTCTCGGGGCTGTGCCCGTGGGCGTGGGTCGGGGCCGTGGCCGCGGCGTGGCGGAAGGCGTCGGCCAGCTCCCGCCGGTGCTCCTCGTCGATCCCCCGCTCCAGGAGCGGGAAGACCGCCCGCTCCTCGTGCTCGGCGTGGGCCAGCAGGGTCTGCTCGAACTCGACGAGGGCGGCGGGGAACTCGAAGAAGGCGGGGGCGATCTTCTCCAGTTTGGCCAGCATCCCCTTGGCCTCGTGCTCCTCGGCGAGGCAGTCGTCGGCCACCCCACCTTCCTGCAGCTCGGCCTTGAGCACCGGGTAGACGACCAGCTCCTCGGCCGCCTCGTGGGTGGCCAG
>JAUZEX010000852.1 GCA_030838815.1 Actinomycetota bacterium | reverse complement strand
TCCCCGCCTGAGTCTGGGCGACACCGCATCCGGCTCGTATTTCAGGGAGACCGGTCAGGCCACGGCCGAGCTCGTCCTCCGCAACCGGTCCGCGCTGGCCGTCGAGGTCCGCCAGGTAACCCTTGGAGATGGACGGGCGACGGTCGCGTCGGTGCAGGTCAAGGGACACGATCTCGCCGCCGGCGGGCAGACGATCGCCGGTCGGAGTGAGGCGACGCTGGTACTCGGGTTGGCCTGCCGCCCGGGAGTTGACGAACGGCTGCTGCCACCGTCGATGACCACGGTCCCGATCAGGCTCGAGATCACGGTCAAGACCCTGATCGGATTCGAGCGGACTCGCTCCATCCGGGTGGTCGAGCTGCCGACTGCCTGTTTCAGGTGACGCGTAGTATCGGCTCGCCGATGATGTCGGCCGTTTGAAACGAACTCTGGCCGCGTTCGGACTGATCGGCGCCGGCGGGATGCTGCTTGTCGGATGCGGGGATTCGGCGCCCGATGGGTCCTTCTTCTCGCTGGCTGGCCTTGGCGGCCTTGGGGGACGCCGTCTCAGGGTGTTTCGGCGGCCAGTCGCTCGACAAAGGCGGCGACATCGGAGGCGAAGGGCGACGGACCCTCCCACCGTGGGGTGTGCCCGATGCCGGCGTACACCAGCAACTCCCCCTCGGGAATGCGCTGGGCGAGCTGGTCCTGCATTACGCGTGAAATGAGTCCATCGGCGTCGCCCCAGATCAACACCGTCGGCGCAACGACGCGCCCGAGCTCGCCGGTGTCGTCGTAGGTCAACAGCTCCGCGAACATCTCCCGCCACACCCGTGCCGGCACCTTGACAAGCTCGCCGACCAAGCGGTCACGCAGCTCAGGCGGGACCTGCTCCGACGACGTGCCGACGAGGAACGAACGGGCGAAGCCGGGGTCAATCGGATCCTCCAGACGGGAGACGACCGACTCCAAAAAGGCCTCCAGCCTCACATCGCCGTGCAGCGTGGTCGGTGACGCTTCGAGGACCAGGCCAGCGATTCGCTCGGGTCGGTCGATGGCCACACGACGGGCCACCAGGCATGAGCCGGAGTGCCCAGCCAGGATGGCGCGCTCGATGCGACGTGCGTCGAACAGGGGGACAATGTCGGCGGCGAAGTCCTCCACGCGATAGCCGGTCGCCGGCTTGTCGGAGTCGCCGTGCCCGCGTTGGGATACGGCGACGGTGCGAATGGACGACGTGATCGTCTCGAGGATCGGCTCGTAGGACCGCCACGAGTCCGTCGGCCCCGGCAAGAGCACCAGCACCGGACCAGAGCGATCGCCTTGCTCCGCGTAGGACAGCGTGAGGCCACCCGGGAGGGTGACAGTCGAGGTGATCGCCGTCACGGCCGAATCGTAGTGAGGCCGAAACCGCCCTCCATGGAGTTCGACGACCCCCTTCACGCGGGTCACCCTTGCCGGCGTTCTCCGGCGTGATGCGACGGTTTTCACTGACCAGGTAGACGACGGCCAGGATGACGCCGAAGATCGTGCCAGCGGCGATCAGAAACCCCCAGAGCGCCGGCGTCGTTGGAACTCCCTGACCGCCAGAAGGACGAGCACGCCGCCGAGCACCCAGAAGGGCTCCCAGAAAGCCCAGGAGAAGCTCATGGCGGCGAAGATGAACGCCCAGACCGCGGCGGCAAGCCCGGCGGCCGACGGCCCCCTCACTTGTTGTCGCGTGGGGTGCGCCAGGCGCGGCGGACGCGACACAGACACGTCAGACCACCGTTTGGAGGAGTCGCCAGCCGCCGATCAGCACCACGGCCGCCAGGCCAGTGGCGAGCCACCGATGCGAGGGCGCCGTCGATCTGGGTGGGGACTGCTTTCGCACCCTGAGCAGGCCGGCTGCGACGGGAAGGGTGAGCAGGAGCAGGCTGATCCCGGCCCAGAGCACGCCGACCGACGGTTCGGGGGGCTCCGAGTACCTGAAGCTGGCCAGGGCGAAGAGGGCCGTCACGGTCGCGGGCACGGCCACGAGGGCCAGGACGCCGATTCCGACGACCACACCCGTCAAGGGCTTGGCCCGGGCCGGGCGAGTCACCGCCGAACCGGCGGGCCGGTGTGGGTGGTGAGCAGCAGCCCGAGACTGGTGGCCCACAACGTCAGAGCGGCGCCGAGTCCGGGCAGCGGTCGCCAGAGCGCCGCCGCGCCGGTCGCCCCGAGGATCATGGTGATGGCGGCCACCAGGCACAATCCGGCGGCGGTGGCGTAGTAGAGCGGGACGTCGAACAGTCGGGCCAGGGGGATGAAGTGCAGGCCTACCACGGCGCAGATCGCGGCGGGGATCCACTCCGAGCGGCCGGAGCGGCCGAGGACGCTGACGGTAGCGGCGATGGCCGCGCCCTCGCCGAGGGTCACCAGCCAGAAGCGGCGCTGCACCTTCTCCCGACCGGCTCCGGGCGGCGTTGGCGCCGCCAGTCCTCCCGCGGCGGCGGCGCGGCGAAGGCGGAGAGCCCCGACTATCAGCATCGCGCAGACGGCGACACCGGCTACCAGGACGAGGCTGGCGGCGACGGAGCTGAGCCCGTCCCGCGCCACGCCGACCCACGTCAAGCCCATGACGGCGCCGACGATGACTCCTACGGCACGGCCTCGAAGCTCGTCGCTCCCCATGCCGTCAGTGTGCAGTGCTTCGTACCGTGGTCGGGTGTCGATGGCGGTCGTCTTGATCATGGTGAGTGCTCCATAGCTATTGCCGAGCCGGCGATCAGGCCGGCGATCGAGGGCTGCGGATGAGCCGGACGGTTGTCGCCGCGGCGAGGAAGAAGCCGAACAGGACGACGAGCTGGACAGTCCTGACCGGGCCGTCCTGGACATCGAGGAGCAAACCGGCGATCCCGGTGGCCGTGGCGAAGCCCAGGCATCCTTGGCTCCAACGGGCCGCGGGACCGTCGGAGCGAAGCGTGGCCGCGAGCAGGACGACTCCGAGGACCGCCAAGAGGGCGTAGAAGCCTTTCCGGTCACCTCGATCGAGTGACGAGAGCGCATCCCCCCCGCTCGAGACGTGCAGGTTGAGCATCACGACGGCCAGGAATCCGGCAATCGACAGATCGAGCCAGGGCCGACGGACGGCTTGGTCCTCGTGGGTAGATGTGACCATGGTCATGTCTGTGCCTCTCTGTGGAGTCAAGCGTTTGACGGGCACGTCCGGGCGGATCTTCCGAGAATGTGGAGGATGGGGCCGCGGAGCCGCCAGGCTCCGCGGCCCGGGACACTTAGGCGACGTCTCGGCGGAGCACGAAGCGGGAGCCGGTGGCGGCGAAGCCGAGCCCGTAGGCGGCGAAGAGGAGTCCACCGGCCCACATCGGCAGGAGCCCGCCGTCTCGGGTCGCAACCGCGGTGAGCGCCGCGACCGCTCCACCGGGCAGCCATCGGCCGACCTCAGGCAGGAAGGTGACGAGCAGGCTCTCGACGATCATCACCCACAGCAGGGCGATGACCACGGCTGCCGTCTGGTTGCGGATCAGTGACCCGACGCCCACGCCGACCACGGCGTAGAGAGCGGTGGCGGCGATGGCAGCCAGGAGCACCAGCCCGACGTCGCCGCTGAGGATGGAGACGTGGATGTCCTTGGCTGCGAGCCATGGGACAGCGACGGCAAGGGTGACGACCGACGCGACGGCGGCCAGGCCGGCGCCCGCCAGGCTGGCCGCGATCAGCTTGGCACCCACGACCCGTTTGCGGTCGGGGGTGA
>JAUZEX010000844.1 GCA_030838815.1 Actinomycetota bacterium | reverse complement strand
CTCCTCGATGGCCGGACGGGCCTCGTGCTCGACGTACTTCACGACGTCGCCGGCGCAGGCCGGATCGAGCGTCAAGAGACTCACTCGCGCGTGCTCCATCCGTCCACCCTGGCGCAGCTTCGCCCGGGCCAACATCCCGCGATCGCGTAGTCCTGGCTGGCCCTCCACCGCCGCTTGACGGGATGTCGGGCCGGGTAGCGCGAGGGGGTGTGCGGCTCACGATCGCGCTCAGCCAGGTGGAGACGGTCAGCCTCTGGGCCGGTCTCATCAGCACCATCGTCAGCATCGTCCTGTCGATCGTGGCCATCCTCTTCGCCCGTGACGTCGACCGCCGGTCCATGGAGATCAACAGCCAGACGATCCGCTCCCTGGAGGCGATCCAGTCGACGGTGCAGCGCCTGTCCGACGACACGGGCGGTCTCATCAAGGTCGCTTGGGAACGGATGCTCGGCACCATGGGCCCGAGGGAACCCACGATCGAAGGGAACATCGAGGAGCTCCTGGCCGGCCTCCTGCAGGAGTTCCGCCAGGACGCCGGGGACATCGCCCCGGGCAGCGGAGTTGACAAGCTGGCCCAGGAGATGGACCGGCGCCTCCGGCGCTCGGCCGGGCGCAAGGCCGTCGCCAACCGCGACGCCCCCAAGAGCCTCGCCTTCAACATCGCGGTGGAGGCCATCGAATCGATGTCGCCCCTGGCAATCGAGCTCCTCCGGGCCCTCGACGCCGGGCCGTACCTGACGCGGACCCAGTACCAGCAGCTCCGCAAGGACGCCGAGGTGGCCATCGCCATCGACGAACTGCGGGACCACGACCTGTTGATGCCGCTCCAGCGACGGGGCCCCGGCGGCGACGAGACGGTGTACGGGCTCGCCCCGTGGTTCCGGGAGGTCATCGGGCCCGCACTCGTCTTCACCGGCCATGAGACGCCGTCCGTTCCGGAGAGCCAGCGGCTGGCGGCGGCGCTGCGGGAGGTCGGGTACGTCACTGACGAGATGTCCGAGCCGGTGGTGGCGGGCCCGCCGGTTCGGGCCGCGACATGAGGGAAACGGTCCGGCGACGCCTGCTCGGGCCTCCCCTGCCGAGCGACCGGGAGTCGTCCGAGCGGCTCTCCAACCCGCTGGCCCTGGCCGTCCTGTCCAGTGACGCGCTTTCCTCGGTGGCGTATGCCACCGAGGAGATGCTGAAGATTCTCGTCCCCGTGGCCGGCGTGGCCGCCTACCGGTTGAGCCTCCCCATCGCCGGGGCGGTCGTCGTGCTGCTGGCGCTGCTCGTACTGTCGTACCGGCAGACGATCAAGGCCTATCCCAACGCCGGCGGCGCCTACGTCGTGACCAAGGACAACTTCGGGCTGGTGCCGGCCCAGGTGGCGGGCATGGCGCTGCTGCTCGACTACATCATGACCGTGGCGGTGAGCATCTCTGCCGCCGTCGCCGCCCTCTACTCCTACTTCCCCTCGCTCTTCCCGGTCCGCGTCGGGCTGTCCGTCGCCTGCATCTGGCTCGTCGCCTGGGGGAACCTGCGCGGCGTGCGGGCCGCGGGGAGGACGTTCGCCGCTCCGACGTACTTCTTCCTCGCCTCCATCGCCAGCCTCCTGCTCGCCGGCCTCGGGGCCGCGCTCTCCGGCCGCCTCCACCCCCTGCCCCCGCCGCCCGGCCTGCCGATGGCCTCCACCGTCCCCCTGCTGGTGCTCGTCCACGCCTACGCCAGCGGCACCACCGCGCTCACCGGCGTCGAGGCGATCTCCAACGGGGTATCGGTTTTCCGGCCCGTCGAGTGGTGCAACGCCCGCCGGGTGCTCACCTGGATGGGCGCCATCCTGGCCGTGACCTTCAGCGGGATCACCCTGCTGGCCTGGCGGGTGCATCCCGTGCCCAACGAACGGCGGACCGTCGTGAGCCAGTTGGGCGAAGTGGTGTTCGGGCGGACGCCCGTCGGAAAGTTGGGTCTCCTGCTCCTCCAGGTGGCCACGACGCTGATCCTCGTGCTGGCCGCCAACACCTCCTTCGCCGACTTTCCCCGGCTGGCCGGCTTCGCCGCCGGCGACGGCTACCTGTCCCGGCCGCTCCGGCGGCGGGGCTCGCGGCTGGTCCCCTCCATCGGGATCATTGCCCTGGCGGTGATCGCCACCGGGGTGGTGGTCGGGTTGGGCGCCGACGTCCACCGCATGATCCCGTTCTACGCCCTGGGCGTGTTCGCGGCGTTCACGTTCTCGCAGGCCGGCATGACCCGGCGTCATCTGCGGCTCCGGGAGCCGGGCTGGCAGCACGCCCTCGTCCTCAACGCCCTCGGCGCGGCGGGCAGCGGGCTGGCCTTGGCCGCCGTCCTCGTCACGAAGTTCACCCATGGCGCATGGGTGGTGGCCGTTCTCCTCGCGGCCGGCCTCGCCCTGTCCCTGGCCATCCATCGCCACTACCGCTACGCCGATGCCTGGCTGGCCGGTCCCGACGCCGGACGGGCCGACTGGCACGGGACGCAGGTGGTGATCGGGCTGCCCCGGCCCGACGGCGTGCTCGAAGTCGCCGCCCGCCGCTATGCCACCCGCCTCCAGCCGTCGGCCGGAGTCGACGTCAAGTCCGTGGGCGGCTGGCCGTCGGCCCGGGCCGCCGTCGAGGAGATCGGACGGCGGGCCGGGCCCGGCTGCCTGACGGCGGTGGTCGTTCCCGGCCGGACGGGACGGCGTTTCCCGCCCTGGTCGCCCGTGGCGCCCTTCCTCTGGCGCGCCGCCCGGCTGGAGAACGTGGCCGTGACCACGTTGTACGTCGATCCGGACCGGCCCCGCTCCGGCGGGCGCCACGCCTGCCTGGTGGCCGTCGGACGGGCCGACGGGCTGGCCCGCCGGGGTCTGGCCGTCGCCCGCCTGCTGGCGGCCGACGAGCTCCACGCCGTCCTTGTCGACGTCGACCCGGACGAGACCGCCCGGGCCGTCGCACGTTGGGAGCAGGCCGCCCCGGGGGTCGAGCTCCGGATCCTGCCCGCCCCGTACCGGGAACGGGCCGGGCCGCTCCGGGCCGAGGTGCACCGCCTACAGCAGTCGGGGGCCGAATACGTGAGCGTCGTCGTCTGCACGCTCCGCCTGCGCTGGTGGCAGCGACCCCTCTACCTGTTCGACACCGACACGATCCGCCAGGGGCTGGCCACCGCGCCCGGCGCCGCCGTCGTGGAGCACCGGCTCCCTCTGCCGCGCCGGTGGGAACGCGGTGCGGCACTGGGCCTGGAACGGTTCGACGAAGACCACGCGACCCTCCCGACCTGACCGCCGGAGACTACACGTTGCTACAATGTAGGTAATGGCCACTCCCCGCTCCGTTCGCTTCGATGACTCGGTTGTGGAGCGGCTCGCGTCTTACGTGAGCCGGCACCCGGGTCTCACCGCCTCCTCGGTGGCTGCCCGCCTCGTCGACGAAGGGCTGCGGATGGAGGAGCATCCTGGGGTGATGTTCCGGGACGGACCAATGGGGCGGAGGGCTTCGCTGGTCGGCGGCCCGGACGTGTGGGAGGTCATCAGGGCGCTGCGTTCGGCGAGAGCGGCCGAGCCCGCGCTGGACGAACCCGAGCTCCTCGACCTGGTGGCCGACAACACCGGTGTGGCGCTCCGGCTCCTGCGGGTGGCCGTGGGCTACTGGGCCGCCCATCCCGACGAGGTTGACGCATTGGTCGACCATGCCGCCCGCACCGACGTCGCCCACCGGGCCGCCGCCGAACGGGCCCGGGGGTTGCTGGCCGGGTGAACCCGGCCCGACTGCTCCTCGACGAGATGCTCTCCCCGAAGATCGGCGCCGGCTTGGAGGCTCGGGGCCACGACGTGAACGCTGTCACTCAGCGGCCCGACCTGATGGCCCTC
>JAUZEX010000836.1 GCA_030838815.1 Actinomycetota bacterium | reverse complement strand
TCACCCCCGCGGCCATGATCGGCAGGACGTCGACGATGCGCGCCACGAGGTGGTCGAGGATGGCCTGGATCGGGAAGTCCGTCACCAGGGTTCGGGCGAACTCGCTCAGGACATCCGAAAGCTGCTGCTCGCTCGCCACACCCCTCCGACCACCAGTCGTTGTACTCGGCCGCGAGGTCTGGGCGGGATTGCGAGTCGGACGACAACCCGCACGTCGATCTTACCTGATAGCAGGTGGCTTCGAATCAGCCTCGCCCACCTTCCCCAACCGGTGACCCGCCCGGTCGGCGGCCAGGACGGCGGACATGGCCTCGACGGTGAGCGGTCGGGCGAAGAGGTAGCCCTGACCGTAATCGCAATCGAGTGCTCGGAGCTCGGCGAGCTGGGCGGCGGTCTCGACCCCTTCGGCCACGACCCGGAGGTGGAGCGTATGACCGAGCTTCACGATGGCGTGGGCGACGGCGGCGTCCTCGGGGGCACCTCCGAGGGCCGACACGAAGGACCGGTCGATCTTGAGGACGTCGACCGGGAATCGGCGGAGGTAGCTGAGCGACGAGTACCCGGTGCCGAAGTCGTCGATGGCGAGTCGGACCCCGAGATGCTTCAGGTCGGCCAGCCTTCGGACGGCGACGTCGGGTTCCGAGACGAGGAGGCCTTCGGTGATCTCGATCACGAGGCAGCCAGGCTCGAGCCCGGCGGTGACCAGGACCCGTTCGACCGCTTTCACGATCTCCGGGTCCTGGAGTTGGCAGGGTGAGAGGTTGACGCTCAGGCGCAACGCCGGCGTGGGCTTGTGCTCGGCCTGCCAGGCGGCCGCCTGCCGGCAGGCTTCCTGGAGGACCCAGTGGCCGATCGGGCGGATCAGCCCGGTCTCCTCCGCCGCGGGGATGAACTGGTCGGGATTGACGACCTCGCCACCCGGCCGCTTCCATCGGATCAAGGCCTCCATTCCCACGACGGACCCGTCGCCGAGCCGGACCACCGGCTGGTAGAGGACGAAGAACTCGCCCAGGTCCAGGGCCCGCCGCAAATCCGCTTCGAGTTCGAGCCGTCCGATGGCGGCCTCGTGCATGGCCGCTTCGAATACGGCGTAGCGGGCCTTCCCCTGCCCCTTGGCCAGGTACATCGCCAGGTCGGCGTTGGTCAGCAGATCGTCGGCTGTTTGCACCCCCGGATCGCCGCAGTCGACGCCGATGCTCGCCCGGGCGAAGACGTCGCGCCCGCCGACCACGAACGGGCGATCCAGCGCCTCGACGAGGCGCTGGGCAACGCGGATCGCGTCGGCCAATCCAGTGTCCTCCAAGAGGACGGCGAACTCGTCGCCTCCGAGACGGGCGATCGTGTCGGCGGGGCGGATCGTGTCCCTCAGGCGTTCGGCCACCGATGCCAGGAGCCGGTCGCCGGCGGCGTGACCCAGGCTGTCGTTGAACCGGTTGAAGTTGTCGAGGTCGAGGACCAGGACGGTGACGGGGCCGAGGCCGCGCTCGGATCGGGTCACGGCGTGGGCGAGCCGGTCGAGGAACAGCGTCCGATTGGGCAGGCCGGTGAGGGAATCGTGGAGCGCCTGGCGGCTCAGCTCGGCTTCGAACCGCTTGCGGTCGGAGATGTCCCGGATGAAGGCGCTGAATTCCACGCCCGAGCCGACCGCGGTGGACCAGGCGGTCAGCTCGACGGGGAATTCCCGGCCGTCGCGGGCCCGCCCCCGAAGTTCGAGCGTCCGGCCCAGGATGGCGCTCTGGCCCGTGTCCAGGAAACGCTGAAGGCCGGCCCGGTGGGGCGACCGCAGGTCTTCGGGGATCACCAGATCCGTTACGGCCCCACCGATGACCTCGTCCCGGAGCCACCCGAAGGTTTCCTCCGCCCGGCGGTTCCACTCCGTCACCATCCCGGCCTCGTCCATCCCGATGAAGGCGTCGCTGGCCGTGTCGATCACCGCCCGGATCCGCTCCTCGCCGGCCCGGAGCATCGCCTCGACCCGTTGCCGTTCCATCACGCGGCCGAGCTGAAGCCCGATGTGGCGGCCCAGCTCCAGGAGCGACTCGTCGGGTTCGAGCAGCTCGGGGGAGAAGAACTCGAGGACGGCTACGGCTTCGCCGTTGACGATGACGGGTAAGCCGAAGGCGCCCCGCAGGCCGACCTCCCGGGCTGCCGCGGCCCGGAGGAAGTTCGGGTCGGCCGAGACGTCGGCCGTCCACGCCGGCTCCTGGGAGAGGCGCACCCCGCGCAGCAGGCCGACTCCCGGCTCGAGGCAGGTCTGCTCGGTGGAGCGCCGAAACGATGCGTACCGATCGGGGTCAGCCAGGTGCCAGAGGCCGGTGGGGGCCAGGACCCCGTTGGAGCCGGGCAGGTAGGCGTGCCCGACCGGCCAGTGGGTATAGGCGCAGACCTCGTCAAGGGCCCGCAGCAAGGCCTCGTCGACGGTGTGGGCCTCGTAGGCCGCCACCGCCACGGCCTCGAGGAGATGCAGGAACTCAAGTTCACGGCGAAGGGATGGCACCATTGGCTTCTCCGCGCCGCGGCCATGGGCGAGTCCAGATCGTATCCCCGGGGACGAATCTTTAGAACCCCAGACAAGGTGGATTTGGGGGGGAGGCTCGTCGGCGTGTGACGACTCCTGCAGCCCTGATGTACGCCGCTCGGTTTGGAACGGTGATCGGCACGGACGGCCCACCGATCCTCCTGGAGCAGGCGATCGCCTGGTGACGGCCGCGGTGCCAGCGTGGAGACGGAGACGATGGGTCGGGCGGGCGGATGGGCGAAGAGCGGGCTTCCTCGGGCCGAGGTGCGGTGTCAGGCTTTCAGGTGGGCGAAGGCGATCAGGTTGTCGCGGTAGTGACCCGATGACTGGTCGAAGGACCCGCTGCAGGTGATGAGGCGAAGGGTGGCGTCGGAGGTGGCGCCGTAGACCTCGTCGGTGGGGAAGGCGTCTTTGGGGTGTTGCTCGAGCCGGTCGACGAGGAAGACGACGTCGGACCCGTCGGCCCGGGTGACGGTGATCTCGTCGCCGGGTTTGAGGTCCCGGAGGCGGTAGAACACGGCCGGGCCGGTCTTGGAGTCGACGTGGGCGACGATGATGGCCGGGCCGACCGCTCCCGGGTTCGGCCGGCCGGTGTAGTACCCGGCCCGGTCGTAGTCGGCGGGGGCCTGGAGGGTGCCGTCAGGATTGAGTCCCAGCGGGTCGATGGGGGCGGAGGCGCCGATGGCGTCGATGCGGATCCCGACCGGGGCGGCCGGCGTCGCTGCGGCCGGCGTCGCGGGGCCGGCGGGGCCGGGGGATGCCGGCGGCGCAACGACCATGGCGCTGGCGGACTCACCGTGGTGGAGGGCGACGATGGTGATCGTCGCTCCTCCCACCACGAGGAGCAGGGCAA
>JAUZEX010000809.1 GCA_030838815.1 Actinomycetota bacterium | reverse complement strand
CTTGCTGTAGGCCGGCTCCTTGCCGGCGAAGTCGCCGAGGTGGCTGCCGGGACCCTTGCCGGTGAAGACCGACACCGTCTCGTGATCGGAGGCGACGAGGGCGCTGTGGTCCGGCGCCGGCCGGAGTACCGAGATCCGGGGCGCCCCCAGGAGCGCCCCGACGTAGTCGGGCCGCAGCGTGCCCTTCCCGTCGAGGGACGCGAAGCGGTACAGGCGGGTGGGGCTCGACTTGGTCGCCAGCACCAGATGGCCCTCGTACCAGAAGCTGGCCTCGGTGTTCTGGTAGCCGGTCCCCGGATACTGGTACCGCCGCCGGCTGAGCAGCGGCACGGACCGGGCGTGGTCGGGGTCGGGTTCGACGACCTCGTAGATGTACGGGTCGCGATGCGTCTGCATGCTCTCGATGATCCACAGCCGGCCGCGCCCGTCGGGCCCGACGGAGTAGGTGATGTCCTCCCAGTCGGTGTTGTCGGCGCCGACGACCTTGACCTCCCGCACCACCGGGCGGCCATTGGTGATCCGGAAGGAGTAGATGCTGGCCGGGTGGCCGGAGTCGCGGATCATCCAGCCGACCCCGTGATGCTGCCAGGAGGCGACCAGTCCCGACGCCTCCCCGAGGCCGTGGGACAGCGGCCCGAGCCGCTGGGTGCGGGTGCTGGGGGCTCCGCAGTTCACCCGGCTGGCCGCCGCCGGCGAGACCGGCAGGGCCGGGGAGAGGAAGAGGACGCCGGACAGGAGGACCACACCACGTCGCATGACCGGCAACCTACGGACCGCACATGACACGGCGTGACGCGGCTGGGTGGTCCTGGCAACCGGAGCATGAACGCTACCGGTCGAAAGAGGGGGCTAACGCTCCACTCGGGGAGCGGCGATGGGCACGCGCAGATGCACCCATGTCCCGCCGTCGTTCTTCATCGTCATCTCGCCGGCCAGCTCGCTCTGCACCAGGGTGCGCACGATCGACAGCCCGAGCCCGGAGGACCGTTCGGGCGAGAAACCGGGCGGGAGGCCCACCCCGTCGTCGACGACGTCGACCACCGCCTCGTCGTCCTCCCGGACCAGGCGCACGGTGACCGAGCCCTCGCGCCGCTTGCCCGATCCGTTGTCGGGAAAGCCGTGCTCGACGGCGTTCTGGAGCAGCTCGGTCAGCACCACCGCCAGCGGGGTGGCCACCTCGGCCGGCAGGTCGCCGGGGTCGCCCTCGACCTTGAACCGGATGTGCCGGTCGGGGGAGACGAGCCCGTCCTCCACCACCCGCACCAGCGGCCGGATGATCTCCCCGAAGGGCACGGTGTTGCCAGCCTCGTAGGCCAGCGTCTCGTGCACCAGGGCGATCGACCGGATGCGCCGCACCGACTCCTCGAGCGCCTGCTTGGCTTCCGGCGACGACAGCCGGCGGCCCTGGAGGCGCAGCAGCGAGGCGATCGTCTGGAGGTTGTTCTTCACCCGGTGGTGGATCTCGCGGATGGTGGCGTCCTTGGACAGGAGCATGCGGTCCCGCCGGCGGAGCTCCGACACGTCGCGCATGAGGAGCAGCGCGCCGTTGGGGTTGCCCTCCTCGAGGAGGGGGATGACCTGGAGGAGGATCGAAGTGTCGCCCCACTCCAGCTCCTCGGTGACCGGCGCCCGGGCGGCGAACGACGTGCGGACGGCGTCGTCGTCGAGGCCGATGTCGCTCAGTCGGTGGCCTTGGGCGTTGGCGTGGATGCCCATCCGGTGCAGCGAGCTGACGGCGTTGGGACTGGCGTAGCGGACGACCGATTCGGTGTCGAGGACGAGGACGCCGTCGCCGACCCGGGGCGACTCCTCCGGGACGAGGGCCCCGCCCTGGAACGGGAACGTGCCGTCGTAGAGCATGCGGGCGAAGCGGTCGAAGATCTCGAAGTAGACGCGCTCCAGTTCGCCGAGGCGCCGGCCGGTGGTGGTGGCCGCCTCGCGGGTGAGGAGGGCGATGACCTTCCCCCGGTGCCGGACGGGAATGGCCTGGACGTTGGCCCGCTCCACGGTCTGGCCGATGACGGCGGCGTCGCCGACGCCGATCTCGCCGATCCGCCACACCCGGGCGATGAGGGGCCGCTCCACCTCGTCGACGATGGTGCCGACCATGTCGTCGCGGTACAGCGTCTGGTCGGTGGTCGGCCGCACCTGGGCCAGCACCACGAAGCGGTGGCCCTCCTCCCCGGCCATCGGCGCCAGGAGCAGGAGGTCGGCGAAACAGAGGTCGGCCAGCATCCCCCAGGCGGCCGCCAGCCGCTGGAGGTGGGCGGCGTCGTCGGTGGTCAGCCGGGTGTGGGACCGGGCCAGCTCCACGAGGGTGGCCATGACCTCAGATGCTCCGGGGGGACGGGCGGCGCTGCTCGAAGCCGCACAGCTCGGCGTAGCCGGCCCCGGCCAGGAGGGCCCGGAGGCGGTCGGTACCGTCGGCCACCAGGGCGAGCTCGTGGGCGTCGGAGGCCGTGGTGACGGCGACCCCGGCGGCCCTGAAGCGGCTCAGGAGACCCGGGGCGGGGTAGGCCTCGGCGGCGGGCTTGCGCCACCCGGCGGACGACACCTCGGCGGCGACGCCGTTCTCCGCCGCCGCCTTGGCCAGCCGGTCCCACCAGGGGGCCAGGTCGCCGGCGGGGACGATGCCGGCCACCTTGGCCAGATCGGGGTGGGCCAGCACGTCGGCGGTGCGGGTGGCGGCCAACTCCTCGATGGCGGCGACGTAGCCGTCCCACACGGCCTCGACCTCGCGGGTCTCCCACTGCTCGTCGACGACGGGGTCGCCCATCTGGTCGAAGCCCCAGGCGCCGAGCCAGTGCACCGAGCCGAGGAGCAGGTCGAAGGGATAACCGGCCAGGAACTCGGCCACCTCGCCCATCCGGCCGGGGTAGTAGTCGACCTCGAGGCCGAGCCGGATCGGGATCGGGCTACCGGCCGCGCCCCGCACGGCGTCGACGTACTCGTCCAGGTCGCCGGTGGCGTGCTCCGCCCAATAGGCGGCGGTCTGCCGGCGCAGGCGGCCGTCGGGGTCGGCGTCCCACCAGCCGGCCAGGAGGCGATCGGCCTGGCGGAAGCGGAAGAGGTGCTCGGTGATGCAGATCTCCTCCACGCCCCGGGCGGCGGCGACTTCGGCGTAGGCGCGCACCGCTTCGACCCGGTATGGGCCGTCTACACCGTGGCGGAGCAGATGGAGGTGGTAATCGAGCACTTGCTCGAGATGGTAACGGACGCAGATGGACCTGTTCCCCGTCGTAAACGCTGGTCCCGCAAGGGAACGCGGCCGTTTACGGCGGGGGGCGGCGGTCGGCCCGCTCGAGGCAGTCGGCGACGAGCCCGGCCAGGTCGTAGTCGGCTTCGGCCTCGTCCAGTTCGACGGCGCGGGCGTGGGTG
>JAUZEX010000800.1 GCA_030838815.1 Actinomycetota bacterium | reverse complement strand
GGTTTGCCCACATACCTTGTGGGCAAACCGCTCGGGCTCGAAGACCCGCCGCCGAGGATTCGCTCGGAGGCGGCTCAAGTCGCGGGCGATTTGTGCCGAATCCTCCTTTGTGAGAAAAACGATCGCCTTCATCGCCGCCGAGGTCGAGAACGACACGCCTGCCACGATTGCCGACCTCGTTGTCGACGCCGGCCGCTGCGAGGGTGCCGTTCTCTTCCACCACGACCGCCGGGTGATGATGTTTCCCGCCGGCCGTCCCCCGATCCTCGCCCGCAGCCGGGCCAAGGAGCGGGCCACCGCCGAGCTCTATCTCCCGCCCGGGTCGGCGAACTGACCGATCGTCGTCAGCGCAGGACGTGGCCAAGGGCGCCGGCGACGTCGATCGAGGTGTGCCGGCCGTCGGCCACGACAACGCGGCCGCCGATGACGACGTGGCGGATGTCGGCCGCGGTGGCGGCGAAGACGGCCACGGCGGCGGCGTCCTCCGGTCGGGTGCCGGTCGTACGGACGGAATCGAGACCGATCGTCGTCAGGTCGGCGTAGCAGCCGGGGCTGATCCGTCCCGCGTCGGGGTACCCGAGGCTGGCGTGACCGTGCTCGGTCGCCATCCGCAGCAGGGCGGCGGCATCGTGACGGCCGCGGACCCCTCGGGCGAGCCGCTCGTCGAGTTCGACGGCCCGTGCCTCCTCGAGCAAGTCGATCACGGCGTGGGAGTCGCTGCCGAGTGTCAGCCGTGCTCCGGCCTGGCGCAGCGCCCGTGACGGCCCGATACCGTCGGCCAGGTCCCGCTCGGTGGTGGGGCAGAAGCAGCACCAGCACGCCGAGGCCCCCAGGCGGCCGACGTCGGCGTGGGCCAG
Source organism: Actinomycetota bacterium (assembly GCA_030838815.1). Taxonomy (GTDB): domain Bacteria; phylum Actinomycetota; class Acidimicrobiia; order IMCC26256; family BP-133; genus BP-133. The sequence continues at coordinate 16,003 of JAUZEX010000800.1, read as the reverse complement.
ATGGGTCGCGTGCACGGCGGTGAAGCGAGCGCTGAGCGCTCCGGCTTCGGACAGGAGCTCGGTGGGCGTGCGCCCATAGACTTCGGCGCACCGCTCGTTCTCGGCCGGCTGCTCCGAGACGTGGGCGTGCAGGGACGCTCCCCGGGCGGCGGCCCACGAGGCCACGGTCGCCATGGCCGGCGGATCGACGGCGCGGACGGAGTGGATCGCCGCTCCGATCCGGACACCCGGGGAGTCGGCCGGTACGGAGTCCGCCAAAGCGGAGGCGCGAGCGTCCCAGGCCCCGACGTCGGGGTCGGCGAAACGGCGTTGCGTGTCATCGAGCTCGACGCCGATTCCCCCCTGGAGGTAACAGGTGTCGAGCAGGGTGATCCGGATCCCGGCGTCGGCGGCGGCCGCTATCAGTGCCACTCCCATGGCGTTGGGATCGGCGTAGGGCACGCCGCCCGGTCCGTGGTGGAGGTAGTGAAACTCGCCCACGACGCTGATCCCGGCCAGTGCCATCTCGGCGAAGGTGGCCCGGGCGAGCCGGTGGTACGAGTCGGGGTCGAGCGAGGCGGCGAGCTCGTACATCTGCTCCCGCCACGTCCAGAAGGAGCCGGGCCCTCGATGGGTGCGACCCCGCAGGGCCCGGTGGAAGGCATGGCTGTGGGCGTTGGCCAGGCCGGGGACCGTCAGGCCGGGCAACCGGACCGCCGCCTCCGGAGGTTCCGCCACCGCTTCTTCGACGGTTGTGATGCGATCGCCGTCCACGACCACGAGGACGTCCCGCTCGGCCCCCTCGCCCCCGAGCCAGGCCAGATCGCAGTGGTAGGCCGTCACGGCGCTGGGTCCCCTCGACTTCAGGAGCCGACGCGCCGGACGAACTCGGTGATGCGGGCGACGAACTCGTCCCTATGGTGGCGCTCGAACTCTTCCCACGTCGTCAAGGTGGTGGTGTCGACAACGCGGTCCAGGAACAGCCGGCCGTCGAGGTGGTCACATTCGTGCTGGAAGGTCCCGGCGGTGAGGCCCCGCTTGATCTCGTCGTGCTCGTTCCCGTCCCGGTCGAGCCAGCGGGCCCGGAGGTTGACGTGACGCAGGACGTTGCCCCGCAGGTTCGGCACCGACAGGCAACCCTCGTTGATCTCGACCACCTCGTCGTCGAGCGGCTCGACGACCGGATTGACCAGGACGGTCAACGGGATCGGCGGCTTGTACGGGTACCTCGGGTTGTGGTCGACCTCGACGACCGCCACCCGGACCGCCTCGTGCACCTGGTTGGCGGCGATGCCGGCGCCGTTGGCGTCGCGCATCGTGTCGATGAGGTCGTCGATCAGGCGCTGCAGCTCAGACGATGCGAGCTCCGCGGCCGTGACCGCACGGGCCCGCTGGCGCAGCACGGGATGACCGACGGCGGCGATCTTGCGGATCGTCATCGGCCGATGATGCCAGATGGGCCCGACCAGCACCCCCAGCACGTCGAGCGGCTCGCCGCCTACTGGGCCGAGGTGATGGGGGGGCCTCCCCGGTACTCGGAGTCGTGCGCCGACCACACCTATGTCCTGGGCCTCCACGCTGGCAACGGAGACATGAGCGATCTCGGCCGCCGGTTCGTCGAATGCTTCGTCGAGGCTGCCGACGACGCCGCGCTCCCCGAGGACCCGGAGTTCCGTGCAGCGTTGCGGGCCTACATGCAATGGGCCGTGGACGAGGTTCTCGTCTACGGCCCACCGAACACGCCGGTTCCACCGGCTCTTGCCATGCCCCGCTGGACCTGGGAGGGCCCGCAGAGCGGCGTCTGACGTCACGGCTTCGTTCGAGTAGTCGCAGCACGGCGGATCGTGATGTCGCCGAAGGCGCTGCGGGCCCGGACCTGGAGTGCGTCTTCAGCTGGGCCGGGACGCTCGGCGGCGTCGAGGTCGGAGTGCACGGTGCCGTAGCCGGAGACGAGGTCCAGCCAGGTGGGAACGCCGTCCCGGATTCCGAGGTCGACCTTGCCGTAGGCGGTTTCGGCGACGACCGCACCACTGGACACCTCGCCGATGCGGACGTCGCCGTTGGCGGTCTTGGCCCCCACCGTGGCCTGGGCCTGTTCGACGACGATGGTGCCGTTGGCGGAGCGCACCCGGAGGTCGCCGGTGATCTCACCGATCCAGGTGTCGCCGTTGGAGTTCTTGACCACCGCCGCCCCGTCGATGCTGTCGGCCCGGATGCTGCCGGACCCGGTGGTGAGCTCGGCATGGCCAACCGCGTGTTCCACGGTGACGTCACCACTGCCCGTCTTCAGCCGGACGCGGCCGGTTTCGGCCACTCCGATATCGCCGACGCCGATCTTGAAGTCGCATTCGCCGAGGCGACCGGTGCAGCGGAGGGCGGCCGCTCCCGCCTCGCCCCGCAGTTGCGAGCCTGCCGGTAGCTCGATCTGGACCGACACCGACTCGCCGCCCCCACGGAAGGAATATTGCCTCCACCCCTTCGGTGCCTTGATCAGCAGCCGGCCGTTGGCGTACTCGACCCGGGTCTGCTGGGCCGCGGCCACGTCGCCCTTCTTTGTGCTGTCGCCGGGGCGAACCTCGACGACGGTGTCGATCCGGTCCGTGGCGACGATCCGGATGTCACCGACGCCGAGCTCCAGTGTCACGGAGATGGGTTCGGGACTCTTGAAGGTGGGCATCAGGTTCCCTTCTTCAGCGGGCCCAGCCCGTGTAGCGCTGGGAGCCATGCGATGAACGGTGCTCGCGGCGAGGGCCGGGGCCGGTTCGCTCCAGCGCCGCGGTGGCTGCTCTGACGAGCCAACTGTTGACGGAAAGTCCTTCGGCGCCGGCGGCCTGTTCGACCCGGGCCTTCAGGTGATCCGACAGGCGGAGGTTGATCCGGGACATCGCGCCGTCGTCGGGCTCGACCGGACCGGGCGCCGCTCCCCCCGGCACGTCGTCGACTGCCGTATCGACCGGCGGCGGTGTCACCACGAACTCAGGGTCACGGCCCCGCAGGCGCAGCTCGACGGAGCCCGGAGCGAGCTCGCAGGTGATCTCGTCCGCCGCTGCCGCCAGCGCGTCCTGCAGCGTGAGACGGATCGCGGCGTCCAGCGGCGCCACGAGGCGCTCGGCCAGCGCACGGGCGTCGTCACCGCCGGCGTCGGCAGCGACCAGGAGCTGGCGATGGATGTCGTCGACGTACTGCCGCAGGTCCATGGCGCCATCATGGTGCCATAGTGATGCCATGTCAAGGGCCAAAGTGCGCCAGCCTGGCGCCAAGCTGCGCCTTACGCCAGTGAGACGGGAGTGACGTGGTCGTCCAGGGGCAGATCGCCGTCGACGACGGTGGAGACCTCGCTGGACATCAGATCCACCCTGCCGCTGAGGGTCGTGGCAAAAGCCGTGTCGGCGGCGTCGCGTCCGGTGGCGATCCGCGTCAATGAGGAGCGGGGGGCCAGCCGGGTGGCGTCGAGGACCTCCCAACCCGTCCCCCGGCGCGCCTCGACGACGGCGTGGAAGTCCATCGGCGACAACCCCGGGGCGTAGACGGCGACGAGCCGTGCGGGCACGCCGAGCGCCCGGCACAGCGCGATCGCCAGATGGGAGAAGTCTCGGCACGAACCGACACCGGCCAGGAGGGTGTCGACCGCGGTATCGAGCGTGTCGCTCGAGCCGGGCCGGTATTCCAGGCGCCCGAACACCCAGGCCGCCACCGAACGGGCCACGTCGGGCCCACGCTCCAGGCCGGCCAACTCGGCCGAGGCGAAGCCGCCCATGGCGTCGGACTGGCAGTAGCGGCTCTGGCGCAGGGCGGCGATCGCTTCCCCGTCGACGACGACCTCCTCGGTGGCAGCCGGCGGAGTCGGCGCCTGCAACGGGCGGATCGAGGCCTGGTAGGAGATGGCGAGCCGCCCGGCGTCAGCGCGGATCACGTGCATGCGGCCGCCCCGATAGGTGGCCAGCTCAGAGGGGGGCGAAGCGATGTGGGCGCCATCGAGGGTCACGCTCAGCCGCTCGTCGAGGAATTCTCCCGCGGTGCCCGCCGCCGCCACCTGCAGCGCCAGGACTGCGGGACTGAAGACTTCGAACTCGACATTGCAGGCCACCCGCCGGATGGCGCCGGGAGCGGGAGGGGCGGCGGCCAAGAGGCCAGTGTCGCCCCCCGCCCCGGACCGGGCAAACCCGAAACCGCGCGTTCACAGTGGCGGCCGCCAAACCTCAGGCCGGCGTCGCCCCGCTGGTCAGCCGGATGGGGGCGGGAACTGGTAGGTGTACTGCTCCTGCCACGTCTGGCCGCCGTCGGTGGTGACCACGATGGCGTTCACCGGCGCCGAGCCGCCCTTGGCGCCGATGGCCCAGCCGACGTCGGGGGACAGGAAGCTGAGGGCCGTGACGCTGAAGAGTCCCTGGACCGGTCGGGGCGGACCGAGGGTCCGTCCGCCGGCGGTGGCGAACCGGAGGTTGAGTTCGTCCGGGGGACGGGCCAGCGGCGAGTAGGCCGTGAACACGGCGGAGTCGCCGTCGAGGGCGTCCATCGGCCCGGGGTAGGTTCCGCCGGCCGGGGCCTGCACGCTGAGCGGACCGGCCACGGCCTCGCGCATGACCGGCGTCCACTGGCCCGGCGCTGTTCCACGGTAGGCGGCATACGAGATGTGGCCGCCGGAGCCCGCCCCGGCGAAGTAGGCCCAGGCCACCTGGGACCGGGAGCAGCGGAGCTGGCGGACGTGGACCGTCTTGGGATTGAACGGATCGTCGACGCCGCCGCCGGGAGCGGTGAAGGCCGGCGTCCAGCTGTCGCCGCCGTCGGTGCTGCGGTAGACGTACGAGCCGGCCGCCGCCCAGCCGTCACCGGGTGCCGTGAAGCAGACCGCCTCGCCGCCACAGGGCGGGTCGACCGTGCGCCACGTCCGCCCGCCGTCGACGGTGCGCACGACATGGCCGCCAGCGATGCCCCAGCCGGTCTGGGCGTCGATGAAGTCCAGCGCGCTCAGCAGCCCGGCCTCGGGCTCGGGCGCTGGTTGCCAGGTGTGCCCCCCGTCCGACGTGGCGACGACGATGTGGCGGCCGACGGCCCAGGCGTGGTCGGCGTCGATGGCGTCGATGGCGTACATCGGCTCCGTGTCGGAGTAGCGCGTCGTCCACGTCTTGCCGTCGTCGCTGACGAGCACCGAGGTGTCGTTGACCGCGAACCCCTTCTGGGCCGACACCATGCGGAGGCTCTCCGGTCCGGCCGATCTTCCGACGCCTTCAGGGACGGCATGGGGCACGCAGTTCGCCAGGCCGCCGGCCACGACGCGCCCGGCCGGGACGGCGGTCGTGCCCGTCATCGCGGTGGTGGTCGTGGTGGACGACGACGTCGTCGAGGCTTCGGACTTGACCTCCCCCTGCGCCTTCTCGGCGTGGGACGGAGATCCGGGGTGGCAGGCGGCCAGAATGACCAGGGCCGGTACCGCCAGGACAATGAAGGCGCGTTTCATCGCCGTGTACTCCTTCCCCTGCCGAGCGGACCGTAACCGTTCGTTGACGAATCTTTCCGGCGGTTACCGATGAGTTCGGTCCGCCCCGGTCGTCCCACCCGCGACAGAGCATCGAAGCAAGAAGCAAAGGAGCTCCTCGTGCCCAAGCGTGATTCCGCCCCCGTCGGCGCCCCCTGCTGGATCGACCTGTTCACGTCCGATCCTGACAAGAGCCGGCCGTTCTACTCCGAGCTCCTGGGTTGGACGGCCGAGGCGCCCAACGAGGCGTTCGGCGGTTACTTCAACTTCACCAAGGACGGCGTCCTCGTCGCCGGCGGCATGCGCAACGACGGCGAGGCCGGCGTCCCCGACCACTGGAACGTCTACCTCGCCGTGGAGGACGCCGAGGCGACGGTCGCCGTGGCCACCGCCCACGGCGGGGGAGTGATCGTGCCGCCCATGGCCGTCGCCGACCTCGGCACCATGGCCGTGATCACCGACGCCGGCGGCGCCGCCATCGGTCTGTGGCAGCCCGGCACCCACAAGGGCATCGGCATCATCGCCGAGCCCGGCGCCCCGGCCTGGTTCGAGCTCCACACCCGCGACTACGACGCCTCCGTCCAGTTCTACAAGGACGTGTTCGGCTGGGACGCCAAGACCATGAGCGACACGCCGGAGTTCCGCTACACCACCCTCGGCGAGGGCGAGGGGGCGCTGGCCGGCCTCATGGACTCCACCGGCTTCCTGCCCGAGGGCGTCCCCGCCCACTGGGCCGTCTACCTCCGGGTCGCCGACACCGACGCCGCGGTGAAGACCACGGTCGACCTGGGCGGGGCCGTGATCATGCCCGCCGAGGACACTCCCTACGGCCGGATCGCCCTGGTCTCCGACCCGACCGGGGCTCATTTCCGCCTCGTCCAGTAACTCGTCGAGCCGCGGGCGGTGTCGCAGCCGGCGGTGTCGGAGCACCTCGGGACTCCGCACCGCCGGCTTCGCCCACGACCGACGGGAGACCGGTCAGGACGTCGCGGCAGTGGTCAGGTCGTAGAGCGTGGCGCCGCCGACGGTGGTGGCGGTGAAGTTCTGCTGGACCCAGGCGCTGATCTGCGCCGAGGTCCCGTTGCTCCCGCCGCCGGGGCCGCCGCCGAAGCCGCGGCCACCGCCACCGATGAAGTAGTGGATCTTGCCCTGGCGGACGAGATCCTGGAACTGGGCCAGCGTCGGGGACGGATCGGTGCCGTTGAAGCCGCCGATGGCCATGACCGGCTCACCGGAGGCGAGCTGGTAGCCGGCCGCCTGGTTGGCGGAGACGGCCGCCGCGGCCCAGGTGTACCGTCCGGCGTCCGCCTTCAGCGCCGCGGTGAGGGCGGCGTTGGACGAACTGCTGTCGAGGATGCCGCCGACGCCGCCCCCGGCGCGCCCGCCGCCGCCGAACCCGCCGCCACCACCGACCCCGCCGCCGGGACCGCCGAATCCGCCGGGAGCACCGAACCCCCGGGGACCACCAAATCCGCCGGGCCCTCGTCCCAGCCCGCCGCTGGGACCGGCCGAGGGGATGGCACCCGAGTGCGGCTGGGCGGCCGTCGAGAGGGCGTAGGCGGCCGGTCCGGACAGCGTCGTGAGGAGCGCCAGCGCGGCCAGTGCACCGGCCCACGCCGCGCCGTGGCGGCCGACACGCCGGGACAGGGCCGGCCAGGCGGCGAGAAGCCCGGCCGCGGCCAGGCCACCGATCAGGACGGCGTGGCGCAGCATGGGGTGCCAGGCCGGGGTGCGACCGAGGAGCTGGGCCGACCACCAGCCGGTGACGCCGACGGCGGCGGCCAGGAAGAGCCGCGCCTCGAGGTCGTGGCGGCGGCGCCAGAGGGCGACGGAGCCGATCCCGACGATGGCGCCGATGGCCGGGGCGAGGGCGACCGTGTAGTAGGGGTGGATGATGCCCTGGCCGAGGCTGATGGCCAGGCCCGTGACGACGAGCCAGCCACCCCACAGGATCATGGCCGACCGGGCGATCCCGGTGCGGGCCGTCCGGCGCGTCAGCCACGCCAGCGCCACCAGCAGGACGAGGGCGGCGGGGAGCAGCCACGAGATCTGGCCGCCGAACTGGGTGTTGAACAGCCGGGTCAGACCCGTTGCGCCCCAACGGCCCGTGCCGCCGGCGGGCCCACCGCCGATGCTGCCCGCCTCGTTGCCGCTCAGGCGGCCGAAGCCGTTGTAGCCGAACATGAGGTTGAAGAAGCTGTTGTTCTGGGAGCCGCCGATGTAGGGCCGGGCCGAGGCCGGAGTGAGCGCCACGACGGCGATCCACCAGCCGGCGGCGGCGACCATCGCCAACCCGCCCAAGGCCAGCTGGCCGATGCGCCGTCCGAGCTTCGGCGGCCCGGCGATGAGGTACACCAGCCCGAAGGCGGGGAGGACCAGCAGGGCCTGGAGCATCTTGACCAGGAAGGCGAAGCCGACCAGCCCGAAGGCCAGCGCCACCCACTTCGTCTTGCCGTCCTCCAGCGCCCGCGTCATGGCGTAGGCCCCGGCGGTGAGGGAGAGCACCAGGAGAGCGTCGGGGTTGTTGAACCGGAACATCAGCGCCGCAACCGGGGTCAAGGCCAACACGGCCCCGGCCAGGAGACCGGCGGCGGGGCCGAACCAGCGCTTCACGGCGGCGTAGAGGACGCCGACCGCGGCCACGCCCTCCAACGCCTGCGGCACGAGGATGCTCCAGGCGTTGACGCCGAACAACCGGGCCGACAACTCCATCGGCCACAGGAAGGCCGGCGCCTTGTCGACGGTGATGAAGTTCGACGCGTCGGTCGACCCGAAGAAGAACGCCTTCCAGCTGTGGGCACCGGCCTGCACCGCCGCCGAGTAGTAGGCGTTGGCCCACCCGGAAGCTCCGAGGCCCCAGAGGTAGAGCAGCGCCGTCGCCGCCAGCAGCGCCAGCAACGCCGGACGGGCCCACACCGGGTCACGAGGGCGGCGGTCCGGGGCCGGCACCGGCGTGACGACCTCCGGGGCCTCCGGAGGGCCGGCGAGCGGCGGCGTCGGCGCCATGGTGGTGGGGGAGGTGGTGGTCATGGCATCAGGCTCGGGCCTGATCCTGGGAGAACTCTGCGGGAACCCATTGAGGAGTCTCCGAATTCGGGGCGGCACGACCTGCGCACTTCGGAGAGAACTCCCAGGAACGTCCGAGGCGACCTGAAGACGCCCGTCCGACGCTGGGGACATGACCACCGACATGCTGCTCAGCTTCGAGGCCCCGAGCGCTTCCCAGGCCGCGGCCGACGTCGAGATCGTCGTCCCGGTCTACAACGAGGAGTCCGGTCTCGAGGCGTCCGTCGTCCGGCTGCAGCGCTACCTCACCGAGCGGTTCCCGCTGTCATGGCGTATCACCATCGCCGACAACGCCAGCGTCGACGCCACGTGGGGGATCGCCTGCCGCCTCGCCCGCGACGTGCCCGGCGTGCGGGCCGTCCACCTCCCCGAGAAGGGGCGGGGGCGCGCCCTGCGGGCCGTGTGGTCGACGAGCTCCTCGCCGGTCGTCGCCTACATGGACGTCGACCTCTCCACCGACCTCGACGCCCTGCTGCCGCTGGTGGCCCCGCTCCTGTCGGGCCACAGCGACGTCGCCATCGGCACCCGGCTGGCCCGGGGTTCCCGGGTCGTGCGGGGCCCCAAGCGGGAGTTGATCTCCCGCTCCTACAACCTGCTCCTGAAGGCGGCACTGGGCAATGGCTTCTCCGACGCCCAGTGCGGGTTCAAGGCGGTGCGGTCCGACGTCGCCCAGGCGCTCCTGCCCCTGGTGGAGGACAACGGCTGGTTCTTCGACACCGAGCTCCTCGTGCTGGCCGAGCACAACGGTCTGCGGGTCCACGAAGTGGCGGTCGACTGGGTCGACGATCCCGACTCCCGGGTCGACCTGGCTGTCACCGCCCGCGAGGACCTGAAGGGCGTGTGGCGGATGCGGCGCCGCTTCGCCCGCGGCGAGGGCCGGCTCCCCGAGACCGTCGCCGTGTCCCGCCGGGGCCGGCGGATGGCCCGCCTGGGCAAGCTCCTCCGTTACGCCACCGTGTCGGCCGTCGCCACGATCACGAGCCTGACGTTGCTCGGCGTCCTCGTCGCCACCGGGACGCTCAGCGCCGGTTGGGCCAACGTCGTCGCCACCGCCGTCGGCACCATCCCGTCGTTCGAGCTCAACCGGCGCTGGGTGTGGGGCAGGGACGGGCGGCGGTCCGTCCTGGCCGAGATCGCCCCCTACTGCGCCCTGTCGTTCGCCGGCCTCGCCCTGTCGACCGGTGCCGTGAGCCTGGCCGCGGGCTGGGCGGGCCACGCCGGGCTGGGCGCCGCCGGCCGCACCGTCGCCGCCGAGGGGGCCAACGTCACCGTCTTCGGGTCGCTGTGGATGGCCCAGTACCTCATCCTCGACCGGGTCCTGTTCCACTCCCGGGGATCCCGGCCCTCCCCGGAAGCGGCGGTACTGTCGCGGGTATGAGCGAGCAGACCCCGTTGTCGGTCCATGAACCCGACGGGCCCCCCAAGGGCGGCATCGTCGTCATCCAGGAGGCGTTCGGAGTCAACGACCACATCGAAGACGTCGCCCGCCGCTTCGCCGCCGAGGGTTGGCTGGCGGTCGCCCCCCACCTCTTCCACCGCACCGGCGACCCGAAGCTCGGCTACGGCGACATGTCGGTGGTCATGCCCCACATGCAGGCCCTGACCGCCGACGGCGTGCTGGCCGACGTCGACGCCGCCCTCGACCGCCTCAAGGAGGCGGGAATCGAGCCCGAGCGCACGGGCGTGGTGGGCTTCTGCATGGGGGGCACGGTCACCCTGGTCATCGCTGCCCGGCGCGACGTCGGGGCGGCCGTCACGTTCTACGGCGGAGGGGTCACCGAGGGCCGCTTCGGCTTCGGCCCCCTGGTCGAGGAGGCCAAGCACCTCCGGGCCCCCTGGCTCGGCCTCTACGGCGACCTCGACCAGGGCATCCCTGTCGACGGCGTGGAGCAGCTCCGGGCCGCGGCGGCCTCCTCGGGGCAGGAGACGGAGATCGTCCGCTACCCCGAGGCCGGGCACGGCTTCCACTGCGACCAGCGCGACAGCTACGAGCCGAAGTCGGCGCAGGACGCCTGGGCCCGCACGCTGGCGTGGTTCGACGGCCACCTCGCGGGCTGACCTAACCTTCGGCCAGCCGGCTACGCCGGTGTGGACCAAGGGGGAGAACATGGCAAGGACTCGTCACGTCGCGCTGGCCTCGCTGGCGGCCCTGGCGGCCACCGCCCTGCTGGGCGGCTGCGGCGGCAAGACGGACCACCTGAGCGCCGACGACGGGCCGGTGGCCAGCGGGAACGGCATCACTCCGGTGAAGCTGGTGGCCCACAAAGGGCACACGGTCGAGATCAAGGTCACCAACACGGCCAAGGACAAGCCGCACGGCTTCAGCATCGACGAGTACGGCAAAAAAGAGACGATCGATCAGGGCAAGACGACGACGGTGAAGTTCAAGGCTGACAAGGCCGGCACGTTCAAGGTCTACTGCCAGCTTCACCCGACCCACCAGCCGGCCCAGCTCACCGTCAGCTAACCGCCCGTGGCGCAGGAGCCGGGCCCTGTCTACCGGGCCTCGAAGCTCAGCCGGGGGGCGGCGTGGGTCGTCCTGGCCTGCGCCGCCGGCGTGGCGGTGCACGCGATCGTCACGTCGGGCGGCGCGTCGACCAAGGCGGTGGTCATGAGCGGCCTCTTCGGCCTGCTCGGGTGGGCGTTGCTCCGACTCGAGGTGCGAGCCACCCCCGACGCCCTGGTTTCCTGCGCCGGTCGACGGATCTACCGGTTCCCCTGGGCCGACATTCGAGGCTTCGAGATCGACCAGCGGACGGGTCGGGAGATCGCCGTGCTCCTGAAGGGTGAAGTCCGCCACCGCCTGCCGATCGTCGAGGTGGCCACCCGGCGGGTGCCCGCCGAGCGGGTGCGCGACGAGCTGGACCGCTACTGGAATGCCCATCGCCCGTAACGGAAACCAGGTTACGAACTGGTGTCCGTCAACCGACGGTCGACCATTTCTGGGGGCGCGAAGTGCACGACCTGCCCCGAAGCTCTTGGCGGGTGTTGCGGTGTGACGAGGTGTCCCGAGCGGGACGGCGAATGGGACGGCAGCGAACCAGCACGGCCCCCCGCGTGCCGCCGCAGCTCAGGAGAGAACCACCATGCCCGCCACCCGCTCCCAGACGATACCGGCGGCGTCCCGCCGGACGATCGGCGCCGCACTGGGCCTCGTGCTCGTCGTGGCCGCCGCCCCCTTCCTCCGTCCCGCCTCCGCTGCCCAGCCGACCACCGACGCTGCCACCGCCTCCGTCGAGACCACGCCGGCCGGGGCCAGTGTCCCGACCGTCGACCCGGCCGTCTGGGTCAACCCCCAGGATCCGACGAAGTCGTTGATCCTCGCCGCCAACAGCACCGACGGCCTCGCCGTCTACGACATGACCGGCGCCAAGACGGTCCAGGCCGGTGTCACGGCGCCGCCGAAGCCGCCGGCGCTGGGCGCCGTGACCGGGGTCGACAGCCGCAACGGCGTCACGCTCGGCACCTCGGCCCTCTCCGTGGCCACCGCCGTCGGCGACGGCCTGGTGCACTTCTACTCGATCGACCCCGCCAACGGGAAGCTGGCCAACGACACCTCCACCGCGACCGGCATCGTGCCCGACTGGCACCAGGGCAAGATCAGCGCCGTGTGCATGTACCAGAGCCCGGTGTCGCACAACACCTTCGCCTTCGTGATGTCGGCCGACGGCGAGATGGAGCAGCTCCAGCTGGTCGACAACGCGGGCAAGATCAACGTCCAGACCGTCCGGGGCTACCACACCACGCCGACGACCGCGGCCTGGGACGTGACCGCCAACCCCGGGTCGGCGATCGGCGGCTGTGTCGCCGACGACGAGACGCAGACCCTGTACGTGTCGGAGAAGACGGCCGGCATCTGGAAGTTCGGCGCCGAGCCGGGCGACCCGATGACTGGCACGCTGATCGACACGCCGACCGGCGCCACGCCGGCCGGCCACCTCAGCCCGAAGACGCTGGGTCTGGCCCTGGTCAGGACCGGGGCCGGGGCGGGCTACCTGCTGGCGTCGTCGCCCGACGCCGTCGGCGGGCCGCTGGCCGACTCCTTCATGGTCTACGACCGGGCCGCAGGGAACGCATACATCCGGTCGTTCCATGTGGCCGCGGGCACGATTGACAACTGCACCCAGACGGACGGCATCGACGCCGCGGCCGGCAACCTCGGTACCGGCTTCGCCAGCGGTGTGTTCGTGTGCCAGGACCAGCACAACACGGGCGGGAAGGCGGCGCCCCAGAACTACAAGCTGGTCCCGCTCGAGCAGATCGTCGACCCCGCCGGTCCCGCCGTGACGACGACCACCATCATCTCCGCCCCGCCGGTGACCACGCCGACCACGGCCCCCGGCCAGGTGGTGCCCAACCGGTCCGGCTACTGGATGGTCGGCAGCGACGGTCGGGTCTTCAACTTCGGCGAGGCCAAGTCGTTCGGTGACGCCACCCTGGTCGCCGGCGCCCAGGCTGTCGATCTCGAGCCCACCCCGTCCGGCAACGGCTACTGGGTCGTCGACGACTTCGGCCACGTGTTCGCCAAGGGCGACGCCCGGGCCTACGGCGACGTCGACAAGTCGCTCCTCAGCCCCGCCAGCGGCGAGGTCGTGACCAGCATCTCGTCGACCAAGAGCGGCAACGGCTACTGGGTCTTCACGACCATGGGCCGGGTCATCCCGTTCGGTGACGCCACGTTCCTCGGCGACATGACGAAGACCAAGCTCAACGGGCCGGTGCTCGACTCCATCCCCTCGGCGTCCGGCAACGGCTACTACATGGTCGCCTCCGACGGCGGGATCTTCACCTTCGGCGACGCCGCCTACAAGGGCTCCATGGGCGACAAGAAGCTCAATGCTCCGGTGCAGTCGCTGGTGCCCGACGCCGACGGCTCCGGTTACTGGCTCGTGGCCTCCGACGGCGGCATCTTCGCCTTCGACGCTCCCTTCAAGGGCTCGATGGGGGCGATCAAGCTCAACAAGCCGGTGACGGGCATGGTCCGCTTTGGCAACGGCTACCTGATGGTCGCCACCGACGGCGGTATCTTCAGCTTCTCGGACAAGAAGTTCCAGGGCTCGCTCGGCGACAACCCGCCGGCCAAGCCGATCACCTCGGTGGCCGTGCTGGACGTCCCCCCCTCCGGGCTTATCTAGCCAGCACCGCAGCAGTCTCGCCCCGGCGTGGGCACCTTCGGGTGCCCACGCCGGAGCGCGTGAGCGGCCGGTTGCCGTCAGAATGTAGCTATGCCCCGGAAGCCTCCCCGCCGCCCGACCCCCGGTGCCGCCTTCCCGCCGCTGTCCGACGACGAGCTGGTCGAATTCCTGCGGGAGCTGACGGAGACGTTGCCCGGCGACCTGGCCGAGCAGGTGACGACCGCCCTCGACCGGGGCGACGACCCCGGCGGCCTCGCCCGTGTGGTCCGCGACGAACTGCGCTCCCGGGGCCAGATCCCACATTGACGGCTCGGCGCGCCTTCGGCGCCGCGTTCTCTGTTCCGCCGACGCTGTTCCTCGCTTCGCTCGGGCGTCGGCGAGTTAGTATTCGATCGCCGAGTACGCCTTGAGCTTCGCCCGCTGGTGCTCGGCGTCGATGCGCCGCACGGTGCCGGAGCGGGTCCGCATGGCCAGCGACTGGGTGATCGTCGTCTCGCCGTCGTAGCGGACACCCTCCAGCAGGTCCCCCCCGGTGATGCCGGTGGCGGCGAAGAAGACGTCCTCCCCCGAGACCAGGTCGTCGGTGGTGAGCACCCGGTCGAGGTCGTAGCCGGCTGCCACCGCCGCCGCCCGCTCCTCGTCGTCGGCGGCGACGAGGCGGCCCTGGATGGCGCCGCCGAGGCACTTGATGGCGCAGGCGGCGATGACGCCCTCGGCCGTCCCGCCGATGCCGAGCAGGACGTCGACGCCGGTGCCCCGGCGGGCGGCGGTGACCGCGCCTCCGACGTCGCCGGCCAGGATGAACCGGACCCGGGCCCCCGCCGAGCGGATCTCGTCCACCAGCCCGTTGTGGCGGGGCCGGTCGAGGACCACGACGGTGAGATCGCTGATCGGGCGCCGGGTGGCGGCGGCGATCCGGCGGAGGTTCTCGGCCACGGGCACGGAGATGTCGATGGCGTCGGCGGCGTCGGGGCCGACGGCGATCTTGTCCATGTAGCGGCAGGGCCCGGGGTCGAAGATCGACCCCCGCTCGGCCAGGGCCGCCACCGTGAGGGCACCGTTCATGCCCCGGGCGGCCAGGCGGCGGCCGTCGACGGCGTCGACGGCGATGTCGACCGCCGGCCCGTCCCCCCGACCCATGTGCTCACCGGTGTAGAGGACGGCGGCCCGGTCCTTGTCGCCCTCGCCGATGACCACGACGCCGTCCATCGGGATCGTGTCCATCAACAGGCGCATGGCGCGGATGGCGGCCTCCTCGGCGGCGTCCTCCTCGCCCCGCCCCATGAGCCGGGCGGCGGCCAGGGCGGCGGCCTCCGTCACCCGCACCAATTCGAGGCCGAGGTTGCGGTCAGGGGCGGACGGGCCGGAGCCGGCCGGGCCGGGAGTGGCGTCGCCCATCAGCGCCGCCAGACCGAGATCGTCGTCGTTCATAGCCTTTCCTCTCCCCGGACTCCTAGCGTCCCGCTCCGGCCGGAACGGGCGTCAGCTCCTTGGCCAGCGACCCGACGAACGCCTTGGCGTCCCCGAACAGCATCAGCGTCTTGTCGAGGTGGTACAGCTCGTTCTCGACGCCGGCGAACCCGGTGGCCATGCCCCGCTTGATGACCATGACGATGGCGGCCTTGTCCACGTCGAGGATCGGCATCCCGTAGATGGGGCTCGACTCGTCGTGGCGGGCGGCCGGGTTGGTGACGTCGTTGGCGCCGATGACGAGGGCCACATCGGTTTGGGCGAACTCGGAGTTGACCTCGTCGAGGTCGAGCATCCGGTCATAGGGAATGTCGGCCTCGGCCAACAGAACGTTCATGTGGCCCGGCATCCTCCCGGCGACGGGGTGAATGGCGAAGCGCACCTCCACCCCCCGCTTCGTCAGCCCGTCGTAGAGCTCCCGGACCTTGTGCTGGGCCTGGGCCACCGCCATCCCGTAGCCGGGGATGATGATGACCGACGAGCTGTTCTCCAGGATGGAGGCGGCCTCCTCGGGCCCGGTGCTGCGGACGGTCCGCTCCTCGGCCGCCCCGGCGGTCAGCTTCACCTGCCCGAAGCCCCCGAACAGGACGTTGGTGAACGAGCGGTTCATGGCCTTGCACATGATCACCGACAGGATGAAGCCCGACGAGCCGTCGAGGGCGCCGGCGATGATCAGCAGCTTGTTGTCGAGCACGAATCCCATGGCCGAGGCCGACAGCCCGGCGTAGGAGTTGAGCAGTGAGATGACGGTGGGCATGTCGGCGCCGCCGATGGGCACGATCAGGAGGACGCCGAACACCAGCCCGAGGATCACGAACACCGGGAACAGACCGGTGTGGGAAGGGTTGGCCGTCAGGTAGGCGGCGATGGCCACCGC
>JAUZEX010000797.1 GCA_030838815.1 Actinomycetota bacterium | reverse complement strand
GGGGCGCCCCCCCCCGGGCGGGCGCCCGCCGCCACGTCCCCGTACGTCACCACCTCCCCGGGCCGCAGGGCCCGGATGACCTCCTCCGCCCGCTCGGCGAACGACTCCCTTCCGCCATGTCCCATTCTCGCCTTCCGCCGCGGTTCGAACCCCTCTCGAGGGCGCGCACATACGGGTCGCTGTGTTCCCGTTCGACCGGAGAATGACCCTGTCGCGCTATGTCCTCCTAGTCCCCCGCCCGACGTACCTTCTGACAACAGAGACTGGGACGGAGAGCGAGCGTGGAACAGGACAGAGGCGGCCCCCCCGCCGGAGGCCGCCTGCGGTGGCCCCTCCGGCCGCTGACGATGCTGCTCGTCGTCGGCTTGTCCGCCGGCAGTGTGGGCCTGGCCACGGTCTCCCGCAACGTCGTCCACGACCAGGAACGCCGGCTCCTGAACCAGCGGGCGGCGGAGGTCAGCGCCCTCCTGTCGCTCTCGACGAGCGGGGTCCAGGAGGCGTTCCGGTCCCTGACGACGGTGGTGCAGGTTGCCGGTCCCGACTCCGTGGCGTTCAATGGCACCGCGGCCCAGGCCGTCGCCGCCCGGGTGTTCGGCGCGGTGGCGGTTGTGCAGGCCGACGGCAGCGGATACCGCATCACGAGCTCCCGGGGACCAGGTCTCGACGCCGGCGGGCCGCCCCCGGCGGCGGCGACGGCGGCCCTCGACCGGGCCGCTCCCACCGGTATCTTCACCTCCACGCCGGTCTACCGGGTGGGTGACTCCCGCCGGGTCGGCTACGCCACGCTGGTCGCCGGGGTCATACCCCGGACCCTCGTCTACGGCGAGAGCGTTCTGGGCGACCCGGTGCTGTCCAAGCAGGGAGAGCAGGACCGCCTGTTCGGCGATCTCGACGGCGCCCTGTACGTCGGGGCCCGGCCGGACCCGGCCGCGCTGGTCATCGTCACCCCCGGGTTCCGGGCCGACGGCCACAACGCCAGTCGCCCGGTGCAGGCCGGTGCCGACCAGTGGCTCGTTTCGGTGTCGGCCAAGCGGCCGCTGGTCGGGTCGGTGGCAGCGCGCCAGCCATGGCTGGTGCTGGTCGGCGGGATGGTCACGTCGCTGCTGCTGGCGGCCCTCGTCGAGGTCCTGCTCCGCCGGCGGCGCTACGCCATGACCCTGGTCGACGAGCGCACCGCCCAGCTGCAGGACACCATTCGGGACCTCGACGTCGCCCAGGAGCGGCTCGTCCGCCAGGAGCGGCTCGCCGCGATCGGCGAACTGGCGTCCGCCGTCGGTCATGAGCTGCGCAACCCGCTGGGGGTCCTCAGCAACGTGGTCTACCTGCTCAGCACGAAACTGGGCCGGGAGGACCCGTGGGTCGACCGGCAGCTGCGGACAGCAGATCGCGAGGTCGGCGCGGCCACCCTCATCGTCTCGGACCTGTTGGAGTACGCCAAACCCCGCGAACCGATCTTCGGCGAGGTGGACGCGGCGGGGCTCGTCGACGAGGTCCTCACGGTCGCACCTCCACCCGAGGGCGTCCGGGTGGCCCAGGATTGGGCGCCGGGGCTGCCGCCCGTACGGGGGGACCGTGACCAGCTCCGGCAGGTCCTCCTCAACCTCGTGACCAACGCCTATGACGCCATGCCCGACGGCGGCCTCATGGCCATCGCCGGCTCGGCCGACGGGGAGACCGTCCGCATCACGGTCGGCGACACCGGATGCGGGATGGACGACGACACCCGGAGCCGGGTCTTCGAACCGTTCTTCACGACGAAGGCCAAGGGAATAGGCCTGGGACTGGCGGTCACCCATCGGATCGTGGAGGCCCACGGCGGCTCCGTCGCCGTCACCTCTCAGGTGGGTTCCGGCTCGTCCTTCGTCGTCGCCCTCCAGCCCTCGACGGTCGCCGCGCCGGTGGCGTCGTGAGCCTCCAGACGGTCCTCGTCGTCGACGACGAGCAAGGGATGCGCGACACCGTGGCCGAGATTCTGGAATGCGCCGGCTACGGGGTGACCACGGCCCGGACGGGCGAGGATGCCCTCTCCCGGCTCCGGGAGCAGAGCTTCGACGTGGTCCTCATGGACATCCGCATGCCGGGCCGGGACGGGATCTCCATACTGCGTGAGATCGGCGGGCCGCCGCCGCCGGTCGTGATGATGACGGCCTATGCCGTAGACGAGCAGCTGCAAGCGGCCGTCGAGGCGAAGTCGTTCGCGGTGGTCCACAAGCCGATCCCCGTCCCGTATCTCATCGCGCTCGTCGCCCGCGCCGCGGCGGCGTGACCGGCGCCGCGGATCCGGGCGACATGTGCGACATCATCGACGTCCTGGTCGTCGACGACGACGAGGGCGCCCGGAGCACGCTGCTCGACATCCTCGGTCTGGCCGGGTTCTCCGCCGCGGCGGTGGCCAGCGCCGGCGAGGCGCTGGCGGCCCGGGACGGCGCCACCCCGCAGCTGGCCATCGTCGACTACCGGCTGCCCGACTCGACCGGCCTCGAGCTCGCCGCCCGGCTGAAGGAGGCCGATCCCGAGCTGCCCGTGATCGTCCTGACCGGGAACGCGTCGCTGGAGACGGCGGTGGCCGCCGTCGGACAGGTCGACGAGTACCTGACCAAGCCGGTGGCGGCGCCCCGGCTGCTCCGTTCCGTCCGGGCCGGCCTCGAGCAGCGGCGGTTGCGGTGCGAGAACCGCGATCTGCTCGGCCGCCTCAAGGAGGCGAACCTGACCCTGGAGACCAGGGTCCGTGTACGGACCGAGGAGTTGCACGCCGACCGTGAACGCCTGGCCGAAGCGCAGCGCATCGCCCGGGTCGGCAGCTGGGAGTGGGACATCGA
>JAUZEX010000785.1 GCA_030838815.1 Actinomycetota bacterium | reverse complement strand
CACCCGCCACGTCTCGATCGGATCGAACCCGTCCACCGCCACCGCCGCCATGTTGTAGGCCGCGGCCCGCTCGGCCAGCGCCGTCGACGGCGCATAGGCGGCAATGGGCGTGTGCTCGGCCCACATGTTGTTCTGGCACACGAACACCAGCGGCAGCCGCCACAGCGCGGCCAGGTTCATGGCCTCGTGGTAGGCGCCGATGGAGGTGGCCCCGTCCCCGAAGGTGACGGCCACCGCCCGGCCGCCGCCATCGAGCTGGGCCCCCAGCGCCAGTCCGGCGGCGATGGGCAGACCGGAGCCGACGATCCCGGTGGTGGCCATCAGCCCCGACGGGTCGTGGTGCATGTGCATGGTGCCGCCCTTGCCCTTCGACGATCCCGGCACCCGCCCGTGCAGCTCGGCGATGATCGCCCGCAGGGGCACGCCCTTGGCCACCGTGTCGGCCAGGTTCCGGTAGGTCGAAACCAGATGATCGTCCGGCGTGAGAACCGCCCCCAGGGCGGCGCACACCCCTTCGAGGCCCCGCACCGGATAGAAGGCGGCCGGCATCCGTCCCGCCTTGGCTTCGGCCCGGGCCCGTTCGTCGGCCACGGTCACCGTCCGCATCACCTCGTACATCCGTTCCAGCACGGCCAGCGGGGGCGGACCGGTGGGCGCCTGAGGCTGAGCCAACTGCGTGTCGGTCACGGAGCGACGCTCCCTTCCAAACGGGGTTTCTATGGATCGTATCGAGAAACTACCGCGGACGTCCAGCCTCCCCGGCGTGCGCGATACTGCTGCCCGACCTGAGAGGAGGCCCCCCATGGCCTTGAAGCGCTACGTCATCGAGCGGGAGATTCCGAACATCGGAGCGGCGTCGGAGGAAGAACTGTCCGGTGCGGCCACAACGTCGAACTCCGCCCTGGCCGGGCTTGCGCCGCGGGTCCAGTGGGAGCACAGCTACGTGGCGAACGACAAGACGTTCTGCGTCTACCTCGCCGAGGACGAGGAGGCGATCCGCGAGCACGCCAAGATCTCAGGGTTCCCCGCCACGGTGATCACCGAGGTCAAGGCCGTGATCGACCCGACGACGGGGGGCTGAACAGCCCTTTGGTCAGCCGAGACCGGCGATGAGGCCGAGACCGGCCTCGTCGAGGATCTCGACCTGCCCGTAGGAGATCCGCAACAGGTTCTGCTCCTCGAGGCGCTTGAGGACCCGGTTCACGCTGGTGCGGCGACCGCCGACGAGTTCGGCCAGGCTGCTCTGGCTGAGCTTCACGACCCCCCGCTCGGCCCGGCGGACGAGGACCGAGGCGATCTGGGCTTCGAGGCCGCCGGCGAGGAGCTCCATGAGGCGGCCCTGGTAGCCGACCGTGCGCCCCGAGACCGAGAGCAGCCAGCGCCAGGCCAGGCGGGGGCGCTGCTCGAGCAGCCGGTGGAGACGGACTGAGTCGAAGGTGAGGATCAGGCTCGGCTCCAGGGCGATGCCGTCATACGGTGCCGTTTTCCGCAGGAAGAGCCCGACGTCACCCAGCGCGTCTCCGGGCCGGAGGATCTGGACGACGACCCGGCGGCCATTGAGCATGCGGGACAGCTCCACGGCGCCGCTGCGGACGATGCCGACGCGGGTCGGCGCTTCGCCCATGCGGAACACGGTTGTCCCCGCCCCATGGCGCTCCTCGCGCAGCAGCGCGGCGAGCTCATCGATGTCCTCGGACCGGAGGGGGGCGAGTTCGGACGGGCCGAAAGATCGGGCGATCCACTGGGCATGACGGTCCACCGTGGGCGACGGATTTTGGGCGCGAAGCGCGTCGATCCCAGTAGTCGCCATCGGACGTGCACCCCCGGATTCAGTGGACGACGAGAGACAACGTATCTCATAAGATCCGGCCGCGGGCAAATTGTCCGCTTACGAACTGGCCTCAAGGCTGCAAAAGAAGAACCCGAATGGTGCCGATTGCCAGGCGGGCGCCACTAGCCTTTTCGGCGTGAAGGGACACCTGGTTCTGAGTGCGGTCCTCCTGGTGAGCCCGGCCTTCGTGCTCGACGGACGGGCGCACGCCGACATACCGGCCACGTGCCTGGGCCAGGTCGCCACCATCGTCGGCACACCGGGGAACGACACGATTCACGGCACTCCGGGAGACGACGTGATCGCGGGGCTCGGAGGCGACGACACCATCTACGGCGAGGGCGGCAACGACCTCATCTGCGGTGACGACGGCAACGACGTGCTCTACGGCGGCCCGGGAGACGACGTGCTCCTGGGCGGTGCCGGCGACGACACCCTCCACGGCGACGCAGGGCGCGACCGCCTCTCGGGCGGCGACGGCAAGGACAAGCTCTACGGCGGCGACGACGACGACGACCTGGTCGGGGATGCCGGTGACGACGAACTGTACGGCGAGGGCGGGAACGACACCCTGTCCGGCGGCCCGGGCTTCGACCTCTGCGACGGCGGGCCGGGGGCCAACACCGCCGACTCGACCTGTGAACGGATCGTCAACGCCCGGCCCGGCTGAGCGCCCGACCCCGGCTCAGAGGACGAGTCGGGGGCGGTAGACCTCGAGCCAGGTGGCGAGGTTGAGCGTCCACTCGAGACCCTGGCGATCGGCGCCGGCCGCGACGGCCCGGGGATCGCGCCGGCCGGCGGCGTCGAGCCAGTTCCGGTCGATCAGATCGAAGGCCGGGTGGCCGGGCTGCCCGAGCAGCTCCCGGGCCTGCATCTGCAGGTCGAGGGCATAGTGCCAATCCTGGGTGGACGGGTAGGGCGACTTGACCCGCTGGACGACCGAGGCGGGCAGGATGTCACGGACCGCGCCGCGCAGCAGGCTCTTCTCCCGGCCGTCGTAGGTCTTGAGAGCCCACGGCGTGTTGTAGACGTATTCCACGAGGCGGTGGTCGCAGAACGGAACCCTGACCTCGAGACCGACGGCCATGCTCAGGCGGTCCTTGCGATCGAGGAGGTAGCGCACGAAGCGCGTGAGGTGGAGGTAGCTGGAGATCCGCATGCGGGATTCGAGGTCGCTCTCCGACGGGAGGTGGCCGACCTCGGCGATGGCCTGCTCGTAGGTGTCGCGCCGGTAGGAGTCCAGGTCCAACTTCGACCTGACGTCGGGGTGGAGGATCGTGTCGGCGGCGTCGAAGCGCATCTCGTCCAGCGCGATCCAGGGGTAGGCGTGCGCCCGTTGGACGAGCGGGTCGTGAAACTGGCGGTAGCCGCCGAAGATCTCGTCGGCCGACTCGCCCGACAGCGCAACGGTGGAGCGTTCCCGGATCGCTTTGCAGAGGAGGTACAGGGAGGTGTCCATGTCGCCCATGCCGGTGGGCAGGTCGCGGGCCACGACCACCTTGCGGCGGATATCGGGGTCGGACAGCGTTCCGTGGTCGAGCACGATGTCGGCGTGCTCCGAACCGACGTGGGTGGCAACGTCGTGCACATACGGCGTGTCGGGCGTCGGGCGTACCGCGTCGGCGTGGAAGTGCTCGGTCTGTCCGGCGAAGTCCACCGCGAACGTGCGGACGCGCTCGCCCTCTTCGGCCAGTTGCCGGGCCGAGAGGGCGGTGATCGCGCTGGAGTCCAGTCCACCGGACAGCAGCACGCAGCGAGGTACGTCGGCGACGAGCTGGCGGCGAACGATGTCCTCCAGCAGCGCCCGCACGTGCGCCACGGTCTCGTCGCGGCCATCCTCGTGCGGCCGGGTCTCGAGTCGCCAGTAGCGACGCTCGCGGACGCCGTCGACGTCGACGGTCAGGATCGTGCCCGGTTCCACTTCGCGCATCCCGGACCACACGGCGTGTCCCGGGGTCTTGACGAAGGCCAGCATCTCGCGTAACCCGTCGGCGTCGACCGCCCGCGGGGCGAGCGGGTTGGCCAGGATCGCCTTCGGCTCCGACCCGAACAGCACGCCGTCGCTCGTCGGGCAGACGTACAACGGCTTGATCCCCATCCGGTCGCGGATCATCACGAGCTTGCGGGCCCGGCCGTCCCAGATGGCGAAGGCGAACATGCCGTTGAGCCGGGCCGCCACCCCTTCGCCCCAGCGGATGTAGCCGCGCAGCACCACTTCCGTGTCGCTCGATGTCTCGAACTGCTCACCTGCCTGGCGCAGCTCGTCCCGCAACTCGGTGAAGTTGTAGGCCTCGCCGCTGTAGACCAGCACCACCTCGCCCGTCGGGGTCCGAACCGACATCGGCTGCACCCCACCGGCCAGGTCGATCACGGCCAGCCGCCGGTGCCCGAGGGCTGCGGGCCCACAGATCCACGTCCCAGAGGCGTCCGGCCCCCGGCAGGCCATCGTCTCCGTCATCGCGTCGACGACGTCGCGCAGGCGGGCGAGATCACGGTTGAACGAGATCCATCCCGTAATGCCGCACATGGCGCTCCTATTCCGGGTTCTAGACGGCTTGTTGGAGGATCCGTCGCGGGTCGTGTCGGGGGGGTTCGGTGAGGTCGATGTCGGGGGGTATGGGGTGGAGGAGGCTGGTGCGGTGGTGGTTGGCGAGGAGGTGGAGGAAGTCGTGGGTTTGGGTGGTGGTGTGGTCGCGGGCGGTGATGGCGACGAGGGGGATGGTGGCTCGGGGGTCGTCGAGGGGTCGGTGGGTGAGGCCGGCGATGG
>JAUZEX010000770.1 GCA_030838815.1 Actinomycetota bacterium | reverse complement strand
AGTTCCAGCTGTCCGGGTTGCCCTTGCCGGCCACGATGTAGGTGCGGGTCCCCATCGAGCCGGGGATGACCCCGAGCCGGCCGGCGTCGGCCTGGATGGCCCCCTTGCGGGTGATCCATAGCTCACGCCCGCCGTGCGTCTCGAGCTGGGCGAAGTTGTGGTGGGCGTTGACCCGGGAGACCTCCGTCCCGAACCCGATGAACCCCACGACCTCCCGCAGGGCCCGGTCCATCATCCGGTCCCGGTTGGCCCGGGCGTAGTCCTGCGCCCACAGCAGGTCGGTGATGTAGGCGTCGAACTCGGCCGTGCCCTGGGTGAACCAGGCCAGGTCGGGATCCTCGAGCGGCGTGCGGTCCAGCTTGGCCAGCCGGCGGGCCGAGGCGATGTGGGCCTGGGCCAGCTGGTTCCCGATACCCCGGGAACCCGAGTGGAGCACGACCCATACCCGGTCGACCTCATCGAGGCAGACCTCGACGAAATGGTTCCCGGAACCGAGGGTCCCGAACTGGGTGAGGGCGGTGCGCTCCTGCTTGACCGAGAGATCCGTGGCCGGGCGCCGGTCCCGCATGAACCGTCCGGCGGGACCGGAGATGTCGTCGTGGCCCTTCCCGACGCCGGCGGGGACGACCCGGGCGATGCGGCCCAGGAGCGGCCCGAGGTCGTCGGGGAGCTGGGCGGCCTGCACGTCGAGCTCGGCGGCGATCATGCCGCACCCGATGTCGACCCCGACGGCGGAGGGGATGATGGCCCCTTCGGTGGGGATCACGGAACCGACGGTGGCGCCGATGCCGACGTGGGCGTCGGGCATCAGGGCGACGTGGCCGGCGACGACCGGCAGGCGGGACGCCTTGGCGGCCTGGAGGAGGGTCCCCTCGTCGATGTCGCTGGCCCACGAGAGGAGGCGGGGATTCACAGTGATGGGCATGACAGCGCCTTTCGCTTCGACGGGACGGTACCCGCGCTGGGCTCAGCTGAGACCCGGGAGCGGGGAAATGGGGTGGCCGGGCGGACTCGCACCGCCTAGGACCAGGGCCACAACCTGGCGCCTCGACTGCTTTGGCTTCGGCCACATCTGGTCGGCACCGGGGTGGGCGCCGTCGTATTCCTTGTCGGGAGGCAGGTGAAGCTCCCGAGCATGCCGGCGAGGATTCGAACCCCGACCTGATCGTTTTGGAGACGACCGCTCTTCCGTTGAGCTACCGGCATGGGGCCGCCCGGAACGCCCGGGCGGGGAGATCTCCGGCGCCGCAGGCCGGAAGGGTCAGGCCACCGCGGCGGCCAGGTACGGCACCCACACCGGTTCGACCTCGGCGTAGCCGACGATGAGCCACTGGCGGCGGGTGAGGGCGACCGGGGTGCGGTCGAGGGTCCAGCCGAGCTCGGCCAGGGTCCGGTCACCCTTCTTCCCGTTGCAGGGCCGGCAGGCGAGAACGACGTTGTCCCAGCAGTGGGCGTCGGCCCGGCGGGGGAACCGGGAGCGGGGCACGACATGGTCGACGGTCCCGGCCGCGCCGACGCGGCGGCGGCAGTACTGGCAACGGCCGTCGTCGCGGACGATGAGCGCCCGGCGGGTGAGGGGGACCACCGCCCGGTACGGGACCCGGACGTAGGCCCGGAGGCGGATCACCCGGGGGGCCGCCATGGCCGTCATGGCGGACCGGACCAGCATGTCGTCGGCGGCGAGGACGTCAGCCTTCTCGGCGAGGACGAGGATGACGGCCCGGCGGAGGGGCACGATGCAGAGCGGTTCGAAGCTGGCGTTCAACAGCAGCGTGTTCGTCACGCCCCCTCCTTTCCAGGCGACGGTCGTTGGATGGTGCGGTGCCGGGCGCACACCGCGGTTCGAGGCTGGCGAGGGAGGATTCGAACCCCCAATCTTCCGGGTCAGAGCCGGACGTGTTGCCGATTACACCACTCGCCAATGGTCCCGACGAACGGGAGCCAGGAAAGGCCGCCTAGTCTGGCTCCCCGGTGCCGCCCCGGGTGCCTCCCGGGCCCAAACCGGGTGCTCTCCTGATGAGCTAGAGCCAGATGCTTGCTGCGTGCGGAAGGCGGGACTCGGACCCGCACACCCTTTGTGGGCACCAGGCTCTCGACCTGGCGTGTCTACCGTTCCACCACTTCCGCGTTGACGGTCCATGGGCGACCAGAGCCTCCTCGGGGTGCCGACCCCCGCCACCGCCGGTACGAGCGGCGGGTACGCGCCGGCGCAGGAGGCGCGTGAAACTGTTACCGAACCGCCTTGGTGCGGAAGGCGAGACTTGCACTCGCACGCCCCGGAGGGCACCAGCTTCTGAGGCTGACATGTCTGCGTTCCATCACTTCCGCTTGCGGCCGTCGCGCGGCCAGAGCCTCCCCGGGGTGTCGACCCCCGGACCCGGCGGTACAAAGGCCGGGGGCCCGCCGGGGCGGGAGGCGTTGTGCCGACGGGCGGACTTGCACCCCCACGCCTCGCGGCACCGGGGTGCTCGATCGGGGGCCAGGTGAAGCCGCAGAGCGTATCTGCGTTCCACCACGTCGGCGAGCGCGCCGCCGGTCGGGGCCGGGTGGTCCCCGCCAGCGGTGCTGTACCCCGTACCGGGCTCGAACCGGTGATCTCCT
>JAUZEX010000752.1 GCA_030838815.1 Actinomycetota bacterium | reverse complement strand
CGTTGCTTCGGCGCTACCCGCCTGGGGCGCCCCACCGCAGACGCCGATCGCGGTCGCCCGGTTGGTGATGGTGCCCAGAGCCGAGCCGGGATCGACCTCGGCGTTGAGCTTGAGCTGTCGGGTCTCGCCGGTGCCGATCGGCCCCATGCTCTCGAAGACGAGGGATCCGTCCGGTTCCCTGGTCGCCTTGGGGACGCTCGTCACGGCCCTCCAATCGAGACCCGGCGTGGCGGAAGGGAGGTCGGTGACCTTGACCTGGTCCAGGACGCAGTCGTTGGGATTGGAAACCTCGATGTTCCAGGCGAAGGGCCCACCGGGTCGGACGGAGGAGGGATCCGACGTCTTGGTCAGCTTGATGCCGGGGCAGGAGACGCCCCCTGCCGGCACGGCGAGACCGACCTCCATGTGCCCGACGTGCAGCTCGGCGTGCGGTTCGAAGAGCCGGACGACGACGATGTCCCCCGCGGCAGACACCCTCGTTGGTGTCTGCGTCGGCTTGCTGTCCGGGCGGCCGAGAACAGCCCGGGAGTCACCACCGATGCGGATGTCTCCGACCGGTTCGGCGTCGACGAAGATACCGGTCCTCCCTCCGGCGTCGCGCAGCATGACCTCATCGAGGACGTCGTTTCCGTGGATCAGGCGGATGACGGGGCGTTGGTCGCCGTTGGAGTTCTCTGAGCCGAACGAGACGGCGCCCTTCCCGCCGTCGGCCGACGCCCTCATGACCCATTCGCCGCCCACCTCGATGGTGAATTTCTCGTCAGTGCCCGGCAGCCCGAAGGTGATCGGGGCGATCGTCTGGCGGAGTTCGTAAACAGCGCCGAAACGACCGGGCTGCCCGGAGATCGGAACGAGGTAGGTCCGCGCCTTCGAATGCGAGACCGCCCGGCCGGGGTCGTCGGCGCTGAGCGACAGGAGGGGCTTGGTCTTCTTGGGATCGAAGTCGGTGTCGGCCACGTCGGTGTCGTCGGCCGAGGCATCGGCACGGGCGAGATCATCCCCGAGCACGCAGCCGGTCGAGACAGCCCGGGCGGCCGCCTCGGCACGCAGGGTGTCGGCCTTGAGAATAGGAGTCAGGTCCGCCCTGTTGTCCCGCACAACCGGTCGGCCGGTCGGCGGGGCAGCGGCGTCGGCCGGGAGACCTGTTTCGATCTCCCCCGCCGCGTCGGGAGGGTCGAGCTTGACCGACTGGGCATGGGCCCGACCAGAGCCGGCGGGCAGGGCGGCCACGATCGGTCGGCCCAGTTCGTCGGCGAAGCCTGACACGTCCTGGGCTGCGTAGACGGCGTCTGAAGCTGCCATGTCGATGGTGACGGCGACGTCAGAGCCCGACAACTCGGGATCGGAGTGGAAGACGGTGCCCGTGCCGTAGGCGGCAAAAGCCGAGCCGTTGAGCCGTGCGAAGGCGTCGTTGGACGAAGGCCCCTTCTTCGCCACTGGAAACGTCGGGTTCGGGAACCGCGTCCCAGCCTGAGCGAAGGTCACGTGTCCCGGACGGCTGCTCACCCTGGCCGCAGCAGGCGGTGGCATGGCGGCCCGGCGCGGCGCGGCCGATGGGCCCGTCGGGAAAGCCATGGCGGCGGAAGCGCCGAGTAGGAGAGTGGTGGCGGCGGCAAGTGCGACGATTGGCGTAGTTCGTGTCCGCATGCGCACCAGTGTTCCTCATGGGTCGCCCAGAGGGAACCCCGTACCGGGGAGCGCTGTCCGCCCGACAGTTTTCATGGGAACCTCCTCGACGCATTGCCCGAAAGAAAGGTCGTCCCATAGGCGGGAACTCGGCCCGACGAGCCGGAGCGTACGGTTCGCCCCGCGAAGCCGGTGCAGGGACTTCCGAGCCACCGTTCGTGTCCGGGCTCCCGGGCCGCGAGAATGGGGTCGTGTACGCGGCTGCCTTGCGATTCGACCTGCATGTGCCGGCCAGCCGGTCCCTCAAGGCGAAGCGCGCCGCCGTGCGCCCGATCGTCGACACCCTGCGGCACCGCTTCCACGTGTCGGTGGCCGAGGTCGACCACCAGGACATGTGGCAGCGGGCGGCGATCGCCGTCGCCGTGGTGGCGGAGAGCAACCACCACCTGACCGAGGTGCTCGACACCCTGGAGCGGTTCGTACGGTGCGCGCCCGACGTCGAGGTCCTCGACACGACGGCCGCCTACCTGGAGCCGGAGGACTGACATGCGCCATGCCGCCCGCCGTTACGACCGTTTGGCCCGGGTCAACGAGGTGGTCCGCGAGGTGCTGGCCGACGAGCTGGAGCGCCTCGCCGACCCCCAACTCGGGCTTCTCACCATCACCGGGGTGGAGGTCACGCCGGATCTGCGCCAGGCCACCGTCTACTATTCGGCGCTCATCCCCGCCGCGGGCGAGGCCGAGCACCAGGCTCGGGAGCTTCACCTGCCTCCTCCTGCCACCCCCGCCGAGGCGCTCAGTGTCGCCAGACCGCATCTCCAGGCCGCCATCGCCCGCCAGGTCCGTATGAAGTACACGCCAACCCTCGTGTTCCGCGAGGATCCGGCGATCAGGACCGGAGAGCGGGTGGACGAGATCCTGCGCCGACTCCATTCGGAGGGCGAGTGAACGAGCATCCCGACAACCGGCCACAGCTCGAAGCCGACCTGGCCACGGCGGCGGCGCGGATCAGCGCCGCCGGCGAGGTGGCCCTGGCCTGCCATGTGGCCCCCGACGGCGATGCCCTCGGCTCCATGCTGGCGCTGCACCACGTCCTGCGGGCCGGCGGGCGGGCGTCCGTGGCCGGTTTCGCCGGGACGCAGGTGACCGGGCCCCACTACCGCGAGCTCCCCGGCCTCGAGCTGCTCACCGAGCCGGTCGACTACCCGTCCGCCCCGGAGGTGATGGTCACGCTCGACTGCGGGTCGCTCGGTCGCCTGGGCGATCTGGCCGTCAATGCCAAGGCGGCCAAAGAGCTTGTCGTCGTCGACCACCACATCTCGAACACCCTCTACGGGTCCCTCCATCTGGTTGACCCGAAAGCGGCCGCCAGCGCCGTCGTCGTCGCCCGGCTCATCGACGCCCTCGGCCTGCCGCTCAACCGCGACGCCGCGGTCTGCCTCTATGCCGGTCTCGTCTGCGACACCGGACGGTTCCAGTACGAGAGCACCACCACCGAGGCATTCGACCTCGCCCGGCGGCTGCTGGAGTTCGACGTTCCCGTCGCCCGGCTCAACCGGGTCCTGTTCGAGGAGCACCGTCTCGCCTACCTCCGCCTCGTCGGCGCCGTGCTGAGCCGGGCCGAGATGGTGGCCGACAAGAGCTTCATCTGGGCCTCCGTCACCGAGGCCGACCTCGCCGCCCACGACGTCACCCTGGAGGAGACGGAAGGGTTGATCGACTTCCTCCGCCAGGCCAAGGAGGCCGAGGTGTCCTGCGTCCTGAAGGAGGCGGACGGGCATGTCCGGGTCAGCCTCCGTTCGCTCGGGCATGTCGACGTGTCAGCGGTAGCCGCCCTCTTCGGCGGCGGCGGTCATCGCTTCGCGGCCGGGTTCACAACCACCGACCCCGTCCCCCGGGTGGTGGAGACGATCCTCCAGGCGCTCTAGCCGATGGGCAAGGAGGCGGGGGGAGGCGACGCGGTCGAGGGGCTCGTCGTGGTGGACAAGCCCGCAGGGTGGACGTCGCATGACGTCGTCGCCCGGATGCGGCGCATCTACGGCCTCAAGCGGGTCGGCCACGCCGGCACCCTCGACCCCGACGCAACCGGCGTCCTCCTCGTCGGGCTCGGGCGGGCCACCCGGCTCCTGCGCTTCCTCACCGAGACGGGCAAGGTCTACCGGGGCGACGTCGCCTTCGGGGTCGCCACCGACACCCTCGACGCCGCCGGCACCGAGACCGGTCGCAGCTCCATGCCGGCGCTGACCGGCGATGATCTCGCCGCCGTCCTGCCCCGGTTCCTCGGCAGCATCGAGCAGATCCCGCCCATGGTGTCGGCCATCAAGGTCGACGGTGTCCGCCTCCACGAGCGGGCCCGCCACGGCGAGGTCGTCGAGCGGGCGCCCCGCACCGTGCGGATCGACCGGATCGAGATCGAGAGCTTCACCTCCGGCGAGTACCCGCAGGCCCGGCTGCTGGTGGAGTGCGGCAGCGGCACCTACATCCGCAGCCTGGCCGCCGACCTCGGCGAGGCCCTCGGCGGCTGCGCCCACCTCGCCTGGCTGCGCCGCCTCCGGGTCGGCCCGTTCCCGATCGAGGAGGGGTGGACCCTCGACCAGATCGCCGAGAGCCCGGAGGCGGCGCTCCTGCCGATGGTCGAGGCCGTCCGCCACCTGGCCCGGGTCGACGTCGACGGCGACACGGCCCGGGGCGTCTCGCACGGTGCCGTGTTTCCGGTCACCGCTCTCGGTGGCGACGAGCCGGGTCCGCTGGCGGTCGTCGGCCCCGACGGCCGCCTCCTCGCCCTGTACGAGAAGGGCCGGGCGGCGGCCCGCCCCCTCGTCGTCCTGACCGGAGGGTGAGCGGATCCATGGAGGTCGTCACCAGGCTCGACGCCTGCCCCGATCCGCCGACCGGCACGGTGGTCACCATCGGCGCCTTCGACGGCGTCCACCTCGGCCATCAGGCGCTGCTGCGGATGGTCCGGGAGCGGGCCGCGGAGCGGGGCCTGCCCACCGCCCTCGTTACCTTCGACCGGCACCCGGCCCAGGTGGTGCGGCCTGAGTCGGCCCCGAAGCTCCTGACCAGCCTGCCCCAGAGGCTGGAGCTGCTGGAGGCGACGGGCCTCGTCGACCACGCCGTCGTCCTGACCTTCGACGACGAACGCCGCCGGGAGTCGGCCGAGGACTTCGTGACCCAGATCCTGGAGGGCTGCCTCCATGCCCGGCTGGTGGTCGTCGGCGCCGACTTCCACTTCGGGAACGGGCGCCGGGGCAACGTCGCCCTCCTGGAGCGGATGGGCCGCGACCTCGGCTTCGACGTCGTCGGCCTCGACCTCGTCCGGGCCGCCGAGGACGCCGACCGCGTGACCTACTCCTCGACGCTCGTCCGCCAACGCCTGGCCGACGGCGACGTGCGGGGCGCGGCCGAGATCCTCGGCCGGGTCCACGAGGTCCGGGGCACGGTGGTGGAGGGGGACCGGCGGGGCCGGGAACTCGGCTTCCCGACGGCCAACGTCGCCGTCCCCGAGGAGATCTGCCTCCCGGCGGCGGGGATCTACGCCGGCACCTTCACCGGGACCGACGGGGTGGCCCGGCCGGCCGCCATCTCCCTCGGCCACCGCCCGACCTTCTACACCGACCAGGCCTACCTGCTCCTCGAGGCCTACCTGCTCGACTTCAAGGGCGACCTCTACGGCCAGGCGGCGTCGGTCGGCTTCGTCGAGCGGATCCGGGCCGAGGAGCGCTTCGACTCCGCCGAGGCGCTGGTGGCGGCCATGAACCGCGACGTCGAGGCGGCCCGCCGGCTCCTCGACCCCCGCGCCTAGACGTCGATCCCCATTAGCTACAGCATCGAGCCCCGGGCGGCGCCGACGATCTGCTTGACGAGCCGGATCCCGCCCGTCGAGCCCATGAAGGCGGCGTCCCCGAAGGCGAACACACCGCCGTCGGCGGCGAAGAGCCAGTAGCCCTCGCCGGTGGTGGTGGCCGCCATGGCCACGATGGGGGAGTTGAGCCT
The DNA here is from genome assembly GCA_030838815.1 of Actinomycetota bacterium. GTDB lineage: Bacteria > Actinomycetota > Acidimicrobiia > IMCC26256 > BP-133 > BP-133. The sequence goes on along the minus strand of JAUZEX010000752.1, from coordinate 3,884 downwards.
CTGGCCGCCGAGGCTGCCGCGCACAACGGCGTCGCCGAAGGCGAAGACCCCGCCGTCGGCGGCCACCAGCCAGTAGCCCTGACCGGACGGCGTGGGGGCGAGGCCGACCACGGGCTGGTTCAACGTGAGCGACCCGGTGCTGCCGGCGAAGGGGGCGTCGCCGTAGGCGAAGATGCCGCCGTCGGAGGCGACCAGCCAGTACCCGTCGCCGGACGGGGTCGCCGCCATTCCCACCACCGGCTTAGTCAGCTTGAGCCTGCCGGTGCTGCCGAGGAAGGAGGCGTCGCCGTAGGCGAAGATGCCGCCGTCGGACGCCACCAGCCAGTAGCCGGCCGCCGGCCGGGTCGTCCCCGGGGTACCCGACGGCCCCCGGCGCCCGGTCACAACCCCGCACAACGTCGGGGTCTGACCGACGTCCCCGTCGGCCAGGGTCTCGGCGTCCGGGCCGTTCTGCCCGCCGGCGTGGTAGCGGTCGGCGGGGATGTTGGCGAAGTTGTCGGCCTCGCTGTGGACCACGAACGCCGCTCCGTCGGCGTCGAAGATCCGATCGAGGACGGGCCGTTCGACGACGAAGCTGGCCGTCGCCTCGCCCTTGGCGTCGGCCAGGAGCGGCGGGAGGACGCCGATGTGGTCGGGGTGGTCGCCGTCCGAGGCGCCGAGGTCGGGCCCCGCCGACTGGAAGCTCGTGGCGGGGTCGCAGACGCCGGTGGCGTGAATGTGGAACCCGTAGAAGCCGCCGGGGCTCAGGTCGTGGACGGTCACCGTGATGCGGATGCGGTCGGCGGAAGCACGGCCGGCCGGACGGGTGGCCACGATGGGGCCGCTCACACGGATCCGTCCGACGTTGACCCCCCGGCTGTCGATGAGCGTGGCCCGGGCTTCGAGCGGCACCGTCGCCATCCCGACGATCGCGGAATTGAGTTTCGTTCCGCCCGTGCTGCCCAGGAAGGGGACGTCGCCGTAGGTGAAGATGCCACCGTCGGAGGCGACGAGGTAGTAGCCGCCGCCCGCCGGCGCCAAGCCGACGATGGGTTTGGCCAGGGGCTGGCCGCCCCGGGCGCCCCGGAACTCGGCGTCGCCGAAGGTGAAGACCCCGCCGTCCGACGCCACCAGGCTGTAGCCCCCGGGCGGGGCACCGGTCCCGGCGGTGACCACCCCGCAGAGGGCCCGGGCGCCGGCGTCGCCGGTGGCCCGGGTCATGGCATCGGGGCCGGGGAGGACGGCGTCCGGGGCGTTCGACTGGTACCGGCCTGGAATATTGCCGAAGTTGTCGCGCCCGGCGTGGACCATGACCGCGGTGCCGTCGGCGTCGAGGAGCTGGGCCAGTGTCACCCGGTCGGTGAGGAACCGGGCCCGGGCGACGCCGTCGGCCCGGGCGAAGAGCGACGGGAGGTCGCCGGCGTGGCCGCCGTGGGGCGCCGCCTCGGCGCCGACGTGACCGCCGGCGGTACCGAAGGTGGGGTTGGCCGCCGGCTCGCACAGGCCCTTGCTGTGGAAGTGGAGACCGTGGAACCCGGGGGAGAGGCCGGTGGCGGCGACCTCGACCCGAAGGTGGTCGGCGACGGTGGTGAGGACGACGGCACCGGCCGGCTTCCCGTCCGATCCGATCAGCGTGGCCCGGGCCGCCGTCGGCGCGGTGTCCGCCGCCGTTGCCCGGGGCGCCGGAAGCAGCCCCGGGGGACGGGCGCCGACCGCCCCGGCGACGAGGGCTACTACGAGGGCGAGGCGCGCCCCCGGCCGGTGTCGGTTCGATTCCCGGGACATGTGGCCCTCCCCGACCGGCGTGCTCCGTGCGCGCCGCTCTCGGGCTGAATGGTAGGCTCAGCGGTCGCCGCAGTTGCGGCTGCGACTTTTACGCGCACGACGACGACGTCCCCCTTATCCAAACGGCACGGCGCCGGAAGAGAACGAATCTGAGATGCCTGACACCTCGGCCACGATCACTGAGTATCGCCTCCACGAGACCGACACCGGTTCTCCGGAGGTGCAGATCGCGCTCCTCACCGGGCGCATCAACATGCTCACGGCGCACCTGAAGGTCCACAAGAAGGACCATCACTCGCGCCGCGGGCTGCTCATGCTCGTCGGTCAGCGTCGGCGTCTGCTCGACTACCTCCGGCGGAACGACGTCGAGAGGTACCGGGCGCTCATCGCCAGGCTCGGGCTTCGCCGGTAACCACCCTCGAGGAGCGGCTCGCCGCTCCTCGCTCTGTTTTTCGGCGGCGACGACGTCGGTTGTCAGTCGCCAACGTCCGGGCCAGGCACTACCAAAGAGGCAGCCCGGAGGATGGCAACTGGGAACCGGCTCCGCCTCCGCTTCCATGCGACGAGAGGAGCAGTTCCTATGACCGGCCCGATTTCGGCGTCGGCCCCCATCGGGGAATCCGGCAAGTCCCTCACCTTCGAGACCGGCCTGTTGGCCCCCCAGGCCGACGGCGCCGTGGTGATCTCGGTAGGCGACACCAAAGTCCTGGTCACCGCCCAGGCCAGCCGCGGCATCCGGGAGGGGATCGACTTCTTCCCCCTCACCGTTGATGTCGAGGAGCGGATGTACGCCGCCGGGAAGATCCCCGGCTCCTTCTTCCGCCGGGAGGGGCGGCCCACCGAGCAGGCGATCCTCGCCTGCCGGCTGACCGACCGCCCGCTGCGCCCGTCCTTCCCCAAGGGCTACCGCAACGAGACCCAGATCGTCGCCACCGTCCTCGGCGCCGACCTGCAGAACCCCCACGACGTGCTCGTCATCAACGGCGCGTCGGCCGCCCTCATGATCTCCGGCATCCCTTTCGCCGGGCCCGTCGGGGCGGTGCGGCTCGCCCACCACGACGGTGTGTGGATCCCGTACCCGACCTATCAGGAGGGTGACGCCTCCACCTTCGAGCTCGTAGTGGCCGGCCGGCGCCTGCCCGACGGCGACGTGGCCGTGATGATGGTCGAGGCCGGCGGCACCGAGGCAGCATGGGAGCTCTACCAGGCCGGCGCCCCGCTCATGACCGAAGAGGTCATCGCCGAGGGTCTCGAGGAGGCCAAGCGCTGGATCAGCGACAGCGTCACGGCCCAGCTGGAGCTGGTCGACTCCTGGGTCGCCGACCGCGGGCCGATCGAGCCGGTCCCGTACGAGATCCAGATCGACTACTCCGACGAGGTCTACGACTCGGTGCGCCAGGCGGCCTCCGGGCCGCTGTCGGAGGCGATGTCCATCGCCGACAAGCACGACCGCAACACCCGCATCGACCAGATTTCGGCCGAGGTCGTGTCCGCCCTCGCCGGCAGCGCCGACGACCCGGGCAAGTTCGAGACCACGCCGGTGAAGCGGGCGCTGCGGTCGCTGCAGAAGGAGATCGTCCGCTCCCGCATCGTGAACGAAGGCTTCCGCATCGACGGCCGGGGTCCGACCGACATCCGGCCGCTCTCGGCCGAGGTCGGGCTGCTCAAGACCGCTCACGGCACCGGCCTGTTCCAGCGGGGCGAGACGCAGGTCCTGTCCGTCGCCACGCTCGGCATGCCCCGCATGGAGCAGATGCTCGACACCATCGGGATCGACGAGCACAAGCGCTACATGCACCACTACAACTTCCCGCCCTTCTCCACCGGTGAGACGGGCCGGGTGGGCTCCCCCAAGCGGCGGGAGATCGGACACGGCGCCCTGGCCGAACGGGCGCTGCTACCTGTGGTGCCCCCGGTCGACGAGTTCCCCTACACGCTGCGGGTCGTCTCCGACGTGCTGTCGTCGAACGGGTCGACGTCGATGGGCTCGGTGTGCGGCTCGACGCTGTCCCTGATGGACGCCGGCGTGCCCCTCAAGGCGGCGGTGGCGGGCATCGCCATGGGCCTCGTCTACGCCGAGGGCAAGTACACGACGCTGACCGACATCCTCGGGGCCGAGG
>JAUZEX010000730.1 GCA_030838815.1 Actinomycetota bacterium | reverse complement strand
GCATAGATGTCGAGCGTCTCCTGGGCGATGCGGCGCTGCTTCCCCTCGGGCAGGGCGGCGATCGTCCGCATGTTGTGGAGCCGGTCGGCCAGCTTGATCAGCAGGACGCGGATGTCCTTGGCCATGGCCACCAGCATCTTGCGCAGGGTGGCGGCCTGCTGGGCCTCCTTGGTGTCGAACTGGAGGCGGTCGAGCTTGGTGACGCCGTCGACGATGGCGGCCACGTCGGGCCCGAAGTCCTTGGAGATGTCGGCCAGGGTGACGTCGGTGTCCTCCACCGCGTCGTGGAGGAGGGCGGCGGCGATGGTGACGTCGTCGAGCCCGAGGCCGGCCAGGATGCGGGCCACCGACAGGGGATGGGAGATATAGGGGTCTCCCGAGCGGCGGACCTGGTCCTGATGGGCTTTCTTGGCCACCTCGAAGGCCCGCTCGATGCGGCCCGTCTCGCCCTTGGGGTGGCGCTCCAGGAAGGCCGACAGCAGCGGGGCGATCTCAGAGCTGGCGTAGTGCCGCCGCCACGGCACGATGGCCCGGCGGCTCTCCACCCTGAGGTCGATACGCCGGTCGACGGTGCTCATTCGTAATGGAGCAGCGAGAGGATGTCGCGCCCGGGCAGCTGCCGCCGGCCGTTCAGGAACCCGAGCTCGATGACGAAGGCGAGCCCGACGACCTTGGCGCCGAGGCGCTCGAGCAGGCGGGTGGTGGCCGCCGCCGTGCCGCCGGTGGCGAGGACGTCGTCCACGACGAGGACGAGCTCGTCGATGGCGACGGCGTCGCTGTGGAGCTCGAGGAGACCGGTGCCGTATTCGAGCTCGTACGCCTCGGCCTCTACCTGCCAGGGCAGCTTGCCCACCTTGCGGACGGGCACGAACCCCGCCCCCAGCCGGTGGGCGACGGGGGCGGCGATGATGAATCCCCGGGCCTCGATGCCCACGACCTTGGTGATGCCGAGCCCCTCGAACCGGCCGGCGATGCTGTCGATGACGAGGGAGAACCCCTCCGGGTCGGCCAGCAGGGGCGTGATGTCCTTGAAGACGACCCCGGCCATGGGGAAGTCAGGGATGTCCCGGATCAGGTCCTTGAGGCGCGAGACGTCAGACTCCACACCCCAAGGGTACAGGGCCACTCGGGGGGCTCCGCCCCCCGAGATCCCCCCAAATGCACAGACGGCCGCGCCGCCCTGCCTTTCGGGCGGGACTTGCGGGGGCCGTCGGGGGCGGAGCCCCCGACTGTTCAGCGCTTGCGGCGCTTTTGGCGGGGCCGGGGGGCGGTGGTGCTCGGACGGCGGGTCGGCACCGGGCGGGGAGCCTGGCGGGCGGGGCCCGCCGGGCGCTCGATCTCGCCGTCATCGGCTTCGCTGCGGGGTGTCGCCGGGGCGCTGCGACCGCCGCCGCCGCCCGCCGTCGCCGCCGTCGCCGCGGCGTAGGCGGGAGCCGCCACCGCCGAGGCGCGGCCGGCCAGCTTCAGGCGCAGGGCGGCGTAGCGGGGCTCGCGCTCCTTCAGGATGGCGAGGATCGGGGTGGCCACGAAGATCGACGAGTAGGCCCCGGTGAGCAGGCCGATGAACAGGGCCAGCGAGAAGTCCTTGATCGTCACGGCGCCGAACAGGTACGCCCCCACCACCAGGAGCGAGAACACCGGCAGGACGGCCACGAACGAGGTGTTGAGCGACCGCATCAGCACCTGGTTCATCGAGCGGTTCACCACGCCGGAATACGTCTCCCGGCCCGTGGCCCCGATCCCGGCCACGTTCTCCTCCACCTTGTCGAACACCACGACCGTGTCGTAGAGGGAGAAACCGAGGATCGTGAGGAAGGCGATGACCGTGGCCGGCGTGACGGAGAACCCCGTGACGGCGTAGGCCCCCACGGTGATCAGGATGTCGTGGATCACCGCCAGGATGGCGGCGATCGCCATCTTCGGCTCGAACCGGAACGACAGGTACACGGCGATGGCGATGAAGAAGAAGATCAGCGCCCGGATCGCCTTGTGGCTGACCTCGCCGCCCCAGGTCGGGCCGACGTCGTTGATGCTCACGTCGGCGGGTTTGGCGTTGGCCCAGGCGGCCAGCGCGGCGGTGACCTTGGTCTGCTCATCCGGGGGGACCCGGTTGGACTCGACCCGGGCGGTGCTCCCGCCGAGGATCTGCACCGAGGGCTCGGTGAGCCCGGCCTTGACGGCCGCGTCCCGGGCGCCGGCGGTCGTGGCCTTCCGGCCGTGGGCGGTGACCTCCCACGCCGTGCCGCCCTTGAAGTCGATGCCGAGGTTGAGGCCGCGCGTCCCGAGGGCCGCCAGCCCGATGAGGATGAAGACGCCGGAGATGGCGAACCACCGCTTCGTCGGGCCGATGAAGTCGTAGTTGGTCCGCTCGTGGAAGATGTCGGCGAGTTCAGTGCGGAGGCTCACGCCGTCGCCCCCTTGACGTCGAGGCCGGAGGCGATGCCGAGCCATCCCGCCTGGGTGAACGATTGCTTGCGCCCGATGATGCTGACCAGCGGGTGCATGAAGAAGTAGGCCACGAACACGTCGAGCAGGGTCGACAGCCCGAGGAAGAAGGCGAAGCCCCGCACCGACCCGACGGCCAGCAGGTAGAGCAGGACGGCGCCGATGAGCGAGACGAGGTCGGCAGCCAGGATCGTGCGGAACGACCGGGAGAACCCCCGGTCGAGCGACGACCGGATCGTCTTGCCGCTCCGCACCTCGTCCTTCAGCCGTTCGAAGTAGACGACGTAGGAGTCGACGGTGATACCGACCGAGACGATGATGCCCGTCACCCCGGACAGGGTCAGCGTCAGCCCGATGGACGAACCGAGCCACGAGGTCAGCGTGTAGAGCGCGGCGCCGGCCAGCAGCAGCCCGGCCCAGATGACCAGCCCCAACATGCGGTAGTAGACGAGCATGTAGAGGGCGACCAGGCCGAGGCCGATGAGGCCGGCCACGATGCCTGACTGCAGCTGGTCCTTGCCAAGGCTGGGCGAGACGTCCTGGACCGTCTGGCGCTCGAGGGCCACAGGCAGGGCGCCATAGCGCAGCACGAGGGCGAGGTTCTTCGCCTCCGACTGCTTGAAGTTCCCGCTGATCACCACGTCGTTGGTGGTGAATTTGGCGTCCTTGATCACCGGGTAGGACTG
>JAUZEX010000714.1 GCA_030838815.1 Actinomycetota bacterium | reverse complement strand
CGGCGGCGGCGGTGTCGGCAGCGGGCTGGACCTGGCCGGACGCCTCCGGGCGCTGACCCGGCACATGGGCCTGGCCGACGACCCGAACGTCCGCCAGCAACTGGCCGACGTCCTCATCCGGCACTCGGTCAACCGGTACACGAGCCTGCGGGCCATGGCCAAGATGCGGGCCGGCCAGCTGCCGGGGCCGGAACTGTCGACGCTCAAGCTCGGCCTGACCAACAACATGCAGCGGATGTCGAGCGTGCTGACCTCGCTGCTCGGCCCCCGCCTCATCGCCGACTCCGGCGAGTGGGGCACCTACGCCTGGGCCGACTTCGTGCTCGGCGTGCCGGGGATGCGGGTGGCGGGCGGCACCGACGAGGTGCTGCGCAACATCATCGGCGAACGGGTGCTGGGCCTGCCCAAGGGCTGATGGAGCCCCAGAGCTGATGGAGCTCGGGGAGGCCATCCGCCGCCGGCGGATGGTCCGCAACTTCGAGGACCGGCCCGTCCCCGCCGAGGCCCTGGAACGGATCCTCGACCACGCCCGGCGGGCGCCGTCGGCGGGGCACACCCAGGGGTTGACCTTCCTCGTCCTCGAGGGACCCGAGCAGGTGGGGCGGTTCTGGGACTGCACCTTCCCGGCCGAGCGGCGGGCCGCGTTCCGGTGGCCCGGACTGTTCCGGGCGCCGGTGGTGATCCTCCCCTGCGCCTCCCGGGACGCCTATCGCGACCGCTACGCCGAGCCCGACAAGGGCTGGGCCGACCGGGACGAGGCCCGCTGGCCCGTCCCCTACTGGGACATCGACTGCGGCTTCGCCACCATGGCTCTGCTCCTGACCGTCGTCGACGAGGGGCTCGGAGCCCTGTTCTTCGGCATCTTCGACGGGCTTCCGGCCCTGCGGGGGGAGTTCGGGATCCCCGACGAGTGGCATCCCATCGGGGCGGTGGCCGTCGGCTGGCCGGCGCCCGACGAGCCGTCGCCGTCGCTGCGGCGGGGCCGGCGCCCGGCGACCGAGGTCATCCGGCGGGGCCGTTGGTGACACGATGACGGCGTGACCGGCACGGGCGGGACGATCCTGGTCGTCGACGACGAGGCCAACATCGCCGACCTCGTCGAGATGTACCTCCGCCAGGCGGGCTTCCGGGTGCTCAAGGCCGGCACCGGGGAGGACGGGCTGGCCGCGGCCAGGCGGGAGCGGCCCCGGCTCGTCGTCCTCGACGTCGGCCTGCCGGGGATCGACGGGCTGGAGGTGTGCCGGCGGCTCCAGGCTGACACGAGCTTTGGTGGCGGGAACGTCCCGGTCATCTTCCTCACCGCCCGGGACAGCGAGATCGACCGGATCCTCGGCCTCGAGATGGGGGCCGACGACTACCTGACAAAGCCGTTCTCCCCCCGGGAGCTGGTGGCGCGGGTGAAGGCGATCCTGCGCCGGTCGGAGTCCCCGGCCCCGGCGCCGGAGCTGCTCGAGGTCGGTGGCGCCGCCGTCGACCTCGGTCGGCGCGAGGTGCGGGTCGGGGGCCGGGTGGTCGACTGCACGGGCAAGGAGTTCGAGCTCCTCCGGTATCTGGCCGAGAACCGGGGCCGGGCGCTGTCCCGGCAGCAGATCCTCGACGGGGTATGGGGCTTCGGCTGGTACGGCGACGCCCGCACGGTCGACGTCCACGTCGCCCAGGTCCGCAAGAAGCTGGGCGACTCGGTGGCGATCACCACCGTCCGGGGCGTCGGCTACCGCCTCGACGCACCTTGATGGCTCCGGCCCATCCGGCCCGTCGTCCGGCTCGGCGGTCGCTGCGGCAGAGGCTCGTCCTCGCCCTCGTCGGGATGTCGGTCGGCTCGGTTGGCCTGGCCGGCCTCATCACCGTCGTCGCCGCCCGCCCGGCGACCCGCTCGGCCGCCATCTCCGAGCTCAAGACCGGCCTGGGCGCCCTCGCCGAGGACATCAGTGCCGGCGAGCTCCCCCGGCTGGCGGTGGCGCAGCTCAAAGCCCGGCTGCTGGCCGACCAGGTGGGGGTGACGGCTGTCCTGGCCGACGGGTCCCTGGCCCAGCCGGGGCAGGCCGCGCCCCGGTTGGGGGCGGTCGGCCGCCTGCTGCAACGGTTCCGGAACCGACAGGGCGCCACGGTCCTGCTGACCAAGCTTCCCAACGGGGTGGGCCGTCTCGACCCGTTGGCGCTCGCCGCTGGGAAGGTCCAGTCCGGCTCCCGCGGGGTGGTCGTGTGGGTCGCCCAGCCCCTCACCGCCACCGCCGACGGGACGCTGGTGGTGGTCGCCACGCGCCGGATCGGCTTCCTCGCCCTCGGGCGGCTGGGCCGGATCCTCTTCGTGGCCGCGCTCGTGGCGGCGGCGGTGGCCACCGCCGTGTCGCTGTGGCTCGTCCGGCGCCTCACCCGTCCGCTGCAGGCCATCGAACGCACCGCCCGGGCCATCGCCGGCGGGGACCTCGACGCCCGGGTCGGCGCCGGCGCCGACGTCGACGACGAGCTGGCCGCCGTCGGCGCCGCCATCGACACCATGGCCGCCGAGCTCAGCCGCCACCGCACCCTCGAGCGGGCCTTCCTGATGAGCATCTCCCACGACCTGCGGACGCCGCTGACCTCGATCCGGGGCTACGCCGAGGCAGTGGCCGAGGGAGCGGCCGAGGGAGCGGCCGAGGGAGCGGCCGACGACGGACCATTGATGGATGAGGCCGCCCGGCGCAAGGCGGCGACGATCATCGTGGCCGAGAGCCGGCGCCTGGAGCGGCTGGTGGCCGACCTCCTCGAACTGGCCCGGCTCGACACCCGCGAGTTCTCCCTCCACATCGGCCCGGTCGACGTGGCCGAGGCCGTCCGGCATGCCGCTCTGGCCCTCGAACCGGCCGCCCGGGACGTCGGCGTCCAGCTGGTGGTGGCCGGCGAGCCGGGGCCGGTCGTGGCCCTGGCCGACCCGGAGCGCCTGGCCCAGGTGGTGGCAAACCTGGTCGAGAACGCCCTCAAGTACGCCGCCACCACCGTGAAGGTGGCCACCGGGAGCCCGGGTCCGGCGGAGGTCGAGATCAGCGTGGCCGACGACGGCCCCGGCATCGATCCCGAGGATCTCCCCCGGGTCTTCGAGCGCCTCTACACCTCCCGCCGCCAGCCGGGCCGCAAGGTCGGGACCGGCCTCGGCCTGGCCATCGTCCGCGAGCTGGTGTCGGCCATGGGCGGTCGGGTCAGCGTCGAGCCCACGCCCGAAGGCGGCACCCGCTTCGTGGTCTTCCTGTCGACAGCCGGGGCGGCTAGTAGTGACCCGCCGGGCGGGTCGACGTCGTGGCGTACGACTTCGGACGGGTCGAGCTGGTCGTCGTCGACGACGACTTCGCCTTCGGTTTCGTCGTACTGGTCGTCGACGCCCCCGGCGGAAGGGTCGTCGCCGTCGTCGTCGACGTCGACGCCGGGTCCAGACAGGCCGGGATGTTGAGCGGCCAGTCCCGCCCGCCGACGACGGCGGTGATCGGCTGCGGACCCTCGGTGGCGCAGGTGAGCGTCCACGCCGTCCGGCCGTTGACCTCCGTGGCCTGCGTCGGGTCGCCGGCCAGGTACCACTTGCCGATGACGTTGAGCGTCACCGCCGCCCCGCCGACCGGCGAGCGGTGGACGACACCGTCCTCGTCGACCTGCTGGCTCATGACCAGCACCGCCAGCTCGACCGGCGACCCGGTGAACGGCGGGTTGGGGGCCATGCTCGACGTCACGACGTAGTCGCTGGCGGCCTTGACCTTCAGATCCAGGCTGCGGTTCTCGGTGTAGCTGAGGAAAAACGTGTTGTCCTCGAGCGTGGCGAGCTCGGGCGCCTTCCAGGCCCGGATCCGCCACCGGCCGCCGAGGACCTGCTCCAGCTTGTACGTGCCGTCATCGAGGGAGAGGGCTTCGATCACCTCGGGCTTGTTCGGATCGCCGTAGTAGGTGGCCCGGACGAAGGCCCCGGCGACGGGGTTCCCGTCGGTGTCGACGACCCGGCCCGCGATCGTCGCCTTGCCCCCGCCGAGCGGCCGGGTGGTCGACGTCGCCTTGGCCGACACGGAGATCGGCTGGAGCGACACCTGGGTGAGGTCGACGGGATCCGTGGTGGTCGTGGTCTCCCCCGTGCTCGGCGCCGGAAGAGCCTTACCGTCGTGCTTGGAGCAGGCGGCCAGGAGCGGCAGGAGCAGCACCAGGCCGCCGAGCGCCAGCGGGGCCAGCCGCTTCGCCGCCGGCCGCCTCATGCGCGCTCCGGAAGGCCTGAGGCCTCGGGTAGGGCCGTGGCCACGGCCGGCGCTTCGCCTCCGTCCCACCGGACGACGACGTCGGCCGGCACCTCGACCGCTCGCCGGACGTAGCCCAGCGCCACCACACCGCTCTCCGATCGGGCCACCGTCGTCAGCGTCCCCACCTCCTTGTCGTCCACCACGATGCCCGCTCCGGCGGGCGGGGTGGTGTCAATGCCCATCTCGCCCAGCTGCAGGACCCGCAGGAACCGGTTGACGTGGCCCCGGGAGTCGATCCGGCACACGAGCTCCTGGCCGAGGAAGCACCCCTTGGTGAACGACACGGCGTCGAGCTCCAGGAACGCCTCCTGGGGGATCGTCCGCTCGTCGAGGTCGAGCCCCTGGCGGGGGACGCCGGCCCGAACCCGGGCCGCCTCGAACGACGAGAGGCCGGCGGGGCGGAACCCGGCCGCCACCAGCGCCGTCCACACCCCGGACAGCTCCCCGACGGGCCCCACGAGGTCGGCCCCCGGCGGCCCGCCGGGCCAGTCGGCGCGGACCAACCGGGTGGCGCCGGTGCCCCACCCCCAAGGAATGTGGCCGTGGGCCTCGGCCGGCAGCGCCGGTCCACCGGCGGCCTCGACCCGGACTGCCACCTCGGGGCCCCGCAGGGTGAGGGAGCCCCAGTCACCGGTCCGGTCCTCGACCTCGGCCTTGACCCGGATCTTGAACCGCCGCAGCGAGGCGGCCAGCGCGTTGCCCCGGCCCACCTCGCAGTCGAGCCAGGCGGCGTCCCCGACCCGGAGCAGGCGCAGGTCGGTGTCGAGTTTCCCCTGAGGCTGGAGGAGGAGGGCGTGGGTGCCCTGCCCGTCGGCGAGAACGGCAAGGTCCTGCGACAGAAGGCTGTTGAGGAAGGTGATGGCCTCGGGCCCGTCGACCAGCACCGCTCCCCGGCCGCAGCGGTCGACGAGGGCGGCGCCGGTGGTGAAGGCCCGCTCCTCGGCGGCGGGGTCGCCGTAGTCGTCGGCCACCGACAGGCCGAGGTCGTCGGCCACCGAGGCCGCCGCCTCGTAGGCCACCGTGAGGGGGGTGCGGAGCGGACTCACCAGGCCTCCGTCGGTTGGGGCCGGCCCCGCAGGTTCCGGGCCGCGGCGGCCGAGGCCAGGATGGCCCGGGCCTTGTTGTGACACTCGAGGTCCTCGTCGGCGGGGTCGGAGTCGGCCACGATGCCGGCGCCGGCCGACACCGAGGCGCCGCCGGCGCCGTCGACGATCATGGTGCGGATGGCGATGGCGGTATCGAGGTTGCCGGAGAAGTCGACGTAGCCCACCACGCCGGCATACGGGCCCCGCTTCACCGGCTCCAGCTCGTCGATGATCTCCATGGCCCGGACCTTGGGCGCTCCGGAGACGGTCCCGGCCGGGAACGTCGCCCGCAGCACGTCGACCGGGCCCTGGCCGGCGCGCAGCTCGCCCGACACCTGCGACGTGAGGTGCATCACATGGCTGTAGCGCTCCAGCGTCATCAGCTCGTCGACCTGCTCGGTACCGAAGCGGACGACCCGCCCGACGTCGTTGCGGGCCAGGTCGACCAGCATGACGTGCTCGGCCCGTTCCTTGGGGTGCTCGGCCAGCTCGCCGGCCAGGCGGCGGTCGGAGACCTCGTCGCG